>NZ_JBEZVK010000015.1:31293-156842 GCF_040636955.1 Streptomyces sp. NPDC032472 | reverse complement strand
GCGGAGCCGGGATTCCTGGGGCTCCGCCCCAGACCCCGCGCCTCAAACGCCGACGAGGCTGGATTTTGCGGACCACGGCTTCGAAGGTCAGCGAGGCTCCCGCGCCACCTGATGGCCGGGCCGAGGCGCCAAACAGCCTCGCCGGCGTTTGAGGCGCGGGGCCCGGGGCGGCGCCCCGATCTTTGAGCCGCGCCGGCGATTGAGGCGCGGGGTGCGGGGCAGAGCCCCGGGATACGGGGAGAGGGCGGGGCGGGGCGGGGCTCCGCGCAGCGGCCACGTCCCGCCGGGCGGCGGGGGGCCGGCCCGCCCCCGGGGGCTACGGCTGGGGCTCGAAGTCCCAGTACGGGCGCATCTGTTGACGGGCCGAGACCGTGTGGACGTGTTGCGGGCCCAGCGTGCGGGTCAGGGACTTCAGGGCGGCGTCCTCGTGCTTGGCCGCCTCCGCGTCCTCGCGGACAGACCGCAGGTCAGCCGCCAGGGCGATCTGGGCGCTCAGGGTCATGGGGTGGTCGGGGCCCAGGACCGCCTGGCAGTTGCGCAGGGTGTCCCGGCTCAGGGACAGCGCGTCGTCCAGGCGCCCGGTGATGTTCCGGTGCCCGGTGGCGTTCAGGGCGCAGCCCAGGGTCCACGGGTGGCGCTCCCCCACCGCACCCCGCATGCCGACCAGCGCCTGCTCGGCCAGGTTCAGCGCCTCCAGCCGCTCCCCCTGCGCCCGCAGCACCAGCGCCAGGTTGCCCACCGTCCCGATGCTGTACGGGTGGGCGAGGCCCAGCTGCGTCTGGTAGCCGCGCACCACCTCCTCGGAGATCCGCCGGGCCTCGCCGATGTCCCCGTACTCGCGCAGGTAGGTCGCGTAGTCAGAGGCGACCATCAGGGTCCAGGGGAAGTCCGGGCCGAAGACCCGGGTCGAGCGTTCCAGGACGCTGCGCAGGCGGGCTCCGGCCCCCGGGATGTCCCCGGAGCGGCGCAGGCACATGCCGAGGTTGTGCTCGGCGCGCAGGGTCTGCGGGTGGTTGGTGCCGAGGACCTGGGAGTTGAGCTTGAGGCCCTGTTCCTGCCGGGCGAGGGCCTCGCGGTAGCGGCCCATGAGCCGCAGCCCCATGGCGCAGCCGATCCCGGAGGAGAGGGTGGCGATGTGCCGGACCCGCAGCACCCGCTCGCGCCGGCGCAGGGTGTCGAGGTCGGTCTCGTACGCCTCCTGGTAGCGGCCGAGCAGCCGCAGCGCGACGGCGACGTTGTTCTCGGCGTTGAGGGTGGTGGAGTCGTCCTCGCCGAGCAGTTCCCGGTAGCGGGCGAAGGCGTGTTCCAGCAGCTCCCGCGCCTGCTCGAACTTGGCGGTGGCGAGCAGGACGCCGGCGTAGGTGCTGGTGGCGCGCAGGGTCTGCAGGTCACGGTCGCCGCGCTCGGCGAGCAGCCGGTCGGCGACCGATTTGGCGAGGGTCTCGGCGTGCTTGAAGTGGCCGAGCATGCGCAGGGCGCCGCCGTAGTGGTAGCTGAGCTCGCGGACCTGCTCGTGGTCGTCGCCGAGGGTGGCGCGCCACACGGCGTCGGTCTGCTCGGCGAGCCGCAGGCAGGTGCGGTACTCCCCGGCGAGGATCAGGTAGCGCAGGCAGTTCAGCAGGAAGTTCTGGATCCGCGGGTTGCTGCTGCTGATGACGCCGGCGGTTTCGAGGTGCGGGATGAGCTCGGCGAAGCGGGGCCAGAGCCGCGAGTCGGAGGGGCGGCCGGGGTCGGCGGCGGCGAGGACCTGGCGGACGGCGCGGGCGAGCGGGCGGGCCTCGTCCTCGGAGAGGTTCTCGCGGACGATGCCGTGGACCATGCGGTGCAGCTGGACGGTCTCCAGCCCGCCGCCGCCGTCCTCGACGGCCAGGTCGGAGTACTCCAGGCGGACGACGGAGAACTGGACGAGCTTGTTGAGGGCGGCGTTCCACCGGATCTGGTCGTTGATGAGCCCGGCGAGCTGCTCGGGCACGTCGTCGGCGGGGAATTCGCGCAGCAGCCGCAGCGGCACCGGCCCGGGCGCGAAGAACACGAACAGCCGCAGCAGGGCGAGCGCGTCGGGGAAGTTCTCGCGGACGTTGTTGAGCAGTATCGCGAGGGCGGTGGGGAAGGGCAGCGGGTAGTCGTCGGAGACGGTGACGGCCTCGCGGGAGTCCAGCCGGCGCCGCAGCAGGGCCAGGTAGTCGCCGACGGTCAGGGGCGAGTCGGCGAGCCAGCCGGCGGTCTGGTCGAGGGCGAGGGGGTAGTCCTCCAGGGCCTCGGCGAGCTGGTCGGCCTCGTCGCCGGTGAGCCGGCGGGCGCGGCGGCGGATGAAGGTGATGGACTCGGGGCGCGCGTACAGCGGGACCTCGACGAGGCTGGTGTGCCGGGAGGCCCATTCGCGGTTGCGGGAGGTGATGATGACGTCGCCGGCGCCGGAGGGCAGCAGGTCGGTGAGGTCGTCGGGGTTGTCGCAGCCGTCGAAGACCATCAGCCAGCGGCTGTACGGGTTCCCGCGCCGCAGCGCCTCCAGCACGGCCCGGATCTGCTCGCCGTAGCTGCCGGCTCCGCGGGGCAGGCCCATCTCGGGGGCGAGGTCGGCGAGCCGTTCGCGCAGGGTGGGCCGGTCCTCGGCCGGGACCCACCACACCACGTCGTACTCGGAGGCGAAGCGGTAGGCGTACTCGGTGGCGACCTGGGTCTTGCCGACGCCGGACAGGCCGAGCAGGGTGACGGTGGAGGCGCCGGGCGGGGCCTCGGACAGGGCGGCGCGCAGCCGGCCGATGACGTCGTTGCGGCCGGTGAAGCGGGGGTTGCGGCGCGGGACGCGGCCCCAGATCTCGGGCGGGTCGTTGGGGAAGCGGGGGCCGCGGCGGCCGGTCTCGGTGCCGACCCGGTCGGTGGGCAGTTCCAGGCGGCGCAGGACGCGGTACTCGGCCTCGTAGGCGTCCAGGCCCCACAGGTCGGTCTTCTCCAGGACGGCGACGGCGCTGGGCAGCTGGGCGTCGGTCAGGCAGACGGCGGCGAACCGGTCGGGGTGGCTGTCGGTGACGGCGCGCAGGGCGGTGTTCCACTCCTCGTCGGTGTGGGTGCCGGCGGAGAAGTACCGTTCGCTGAGGATGAGCAGGACCCGGCTGCCGCTGCGGGCGAGGTCGTCGAGGGCCTGAGTGAGGCCGCCCTCGGCCTGCGGGTCCCAGCGGGCGAGGGCGACGCGGTGGCCGTGCTCCTCCAGGCGGTGCGCGATCCACACGGCCCAGGGCCGGTTGAACCCCGCGAAGCTGATGACGAAGCGCTGCGGCTGCGGGGCCGGGTCTCGATCCCGCTCCTGGCGGATGCCGGTGGTCATGCGGCCGTCTCCCTGGAATCCGGGCGGTGGACGGGGTTGAAAAGGTACCGCAGCGGACGGTCCGTCAGCCCTGTGCGTACGGGGCGAGTTCGGGGTGTTGCTCGTACCAGGCGCGGCGGGCCCGGTCGACGGCGCGGCGGGCCACGGCGTGCTGGTCCCCGGGTGGCGGAAGCTCGTCCATGGAGCGTTCGGCGGCGGCCATGGCGTCGGTGAACTCCCGGCCTGCGAAGGTGAGTTCGGGATGGTTGCGCAGGGCGGGCAGGACGGCGGCGACCTGGGCGCGGATCCGGGCGTGCCGGGCCCAGGCGCCGCGGGCTCCGTAGAGGGCGGCGCGCTGCCAGTAGCCGGCGAGGGCGAGGTGGGCGTACGCGCCGTGCAGGAGCCCTTCCAGGGGGCGGGGGTCGGTGCGCCAGGGGGCCCAGTGGCGGGGGGTGCGGTCGGCGGTGTGCAGGGTGAGGACGTCGGCGAGGGCGGTCAGCTTGCCGTGCTGGACCTCGTGGACGAGGGTCGCGGCCAGGGCGGGCGGGGCCTGGTTGCGGGCGAGGACGGAGCCGGGGGCCGCGGGCAGGGTGGCGCCGTGCGAGCGGGAGCCGCCGGCCAGGGGGACGACGGAGCGCAGCAGCCCGGTGACCTCTCCGGCGCGGGCGGTGTCGTAGCGCTCCAGCAGGGTGAGGGCGCCGGTCCACTGGGTGTCCCAGCGTTTGTGGCCCTTGGGGGTGAGCCGGCGGGCGGCGCGCACGGGTGCGGGGCGGGCGGCGGCGCAGGCCCGGTACGGGTCGAGGTCGTCGAGGGCGGTGCGGCCGCCGGGGAGGGCGTGCAGCGGGAGGGTGGCGGGGTCGTCGGGGTCCCAGGAGCGTTCGGTGAGGGCGAGCGGGCCGGGGCGGGGCGGGTGCAGCAGTCCGAGGGTGGGCAGCACGAGGCGGCCGTTGGCGGGCCGCAGGGTGGCCTTGAAGGTGATGCCGGAGCGCAGGGCGGCGGCGACGGCGAGGGCGCCGAGGTGGCCGAGGTCGGGCTGGGGCCCGTACGGGGCGTGCAGCCGGCGCAGGGTCTCCTCGGCCCAGACGCCGGTGGCGGGGTAGTGCAGGACGTCGCGCACGGCCTCGGGGTCGTGCCGTTCGGCCTCCTCCAGCAGGGCCCAGTGGTCGGCGGCCTCGCCGGAGCGGGGGCCGGGGGCCGCGTCGAGGACGCCGCGGAGCAGGACGAGCCGCTTGGAGCGGCGGATGTCGCCGATCAGGCGGGTGCCCTCGGCGGACGGCTCGGTGGAGGCGAGGGCGCGCAGCAGGGGCGAGGGCACCGCGAAGGCGGTCAGCGGCCCGGTCACGAGGCGGCCGCCCGCGGGTGCGCCCGGCCGGCGGTGGACTGCGTGGCGGCGCGGTGGAGGGCGGCGGCGACGTGCCGGATGACGGCCTGGAGGTCGGCGCAGTACACGGACGGCCGGCGGAAGCCCTCGCCGTCCTTGTAGCGGTGCGGGTAGTGGCCGCCGCCGCAGACGGCGACGAGCTCGCAGGCGCGGCAGTCGTCGGCGAGGGCGTCCAGGCCGAGCTGGCGGGCGGCCATGCCGGGGTGGTCGAGGAACGCGTCGAAGCTGTGGGTGTCCACGGCCATCCCGGTGGCGGCGGCGCCCTCGTAGGCGGACTTCAGCGAGTCGGTCTGCTCCAGGGTGCCGTCGGTCTCGATGACGGCGGTGGCGGCGGGCGCGAGGCCGAGGGTCTCGGTGGCGGCGGGCAGGCCGAGCAGCAGGGCGATGATCTCCTCGAACATGCGGATCCGGGTGCGCGGCACCGCGTCGTGCCACCAGCGGTCGAAGACGGCGATCAGCCAGTCGGCGTACGGGGTGGGGCGCGCGGCGGAGCCGGAATGCGGGCCGGGGCCGGGGTGCGGGCCGTGTCCGGTCGGCGGCGTGCTCCAGTTGGCCAGCGGCAGCAGCAGCCCGACGGCGGGCGGGGCGAAGGCGAGCAGGGACTCGTACGTCTCCACCGGGTCCTGGGCGGGGTCGACGACGCACAGCAGGCCGGCGTAGCTCTCGGGATGCCGGGCGAGCAGGCGCAGCCCGCGGGCGGCGGCGGGGAACGAGGGCCGGCCCGTGCGGTCCGTGCGGCGGGCGTTGTGCGCGGGGAGGCCGCCGTCGAGGCTGACGCCGACGCGGATCCCGGCGGCGGCGAGCGCGGCGAGCCGGCCGCGGGTGAGCAGGGTCGCGTTGGTCTGGACGGTGGCGGTGACCGCGGTCCGCGGGGACGCCGCGCGCAGGGCGTCCCGTACGGCGTCGACGGGTGCGGCGAGCTCGGCGGCGGCGGTCAGCAGGGGTTCGCCTCCGTGCAGGACGAGGTCGACGCGGGGCAGCCGGTGGGCGGCGGCGTGCTCGGCGATGCGGGCGGCGGCGCGGTGGCGGGTGGCGGGGGACATGGCGGCGGGGCGGCCGCGCCAGCTCTGGTCGGCCATCTCGTAGACGTAGCAGTAGGTGCAGGCGAGGTTACAGCGGCTGCGGGTCTTGAGCACGAACTGCCGGATCGGGTGCGGCCGGTGTCCGGCGGCGCGCAGGGCGGGCACGTCGAGCCGGGCGTAGGGCCAGGGCGCGCGGGCCCGATGTGCGGGCAGCACGGATCGGCTGCTGTCGGTGCGGCCCATCGTCGCCTGCGTCCCCCTCCCCGGCCGCCGCCGGGCGGATTCCCCGGCGGACGGTCCATCCCTGCCCGGGGTTCGCCGCGGGCTAACGGCGGAAACGGGTCAACTGTGGGTGCGTTGCGTGGCGTTGGGGATGCGGTGCGTGAGCGGGCGCTCAGCTGACGCCGGAGTCGAAGGCGTTCAGGATCTCCGCGGGATCCCGCACCCGCTCGACCAGCCCCTCGATGACCCGGGCGAGCACCGGGTGCTCGATCCCGCGCAGCGCGGCCAGATCGAAACCGGACAGATCCGGCAACCCGCCACCACACCCGTGTACTGCGGGGCCCTGCGGCGCGGGGCCGTCTGCCGCGGGGGCCGGCGGCTCAGGGCTGCGGGGCGCGGGGGGCGCCGGGGGTGGGGGCGGGGCCGGTCGTGCCGGCTCCGTCGCGGCGTCCGCCTTCGGATCCGTCGGTCGTGTGCGGTGCCACGTTGCCATGGGCTGTCCGTCCCCCCGTCGGTGATGGTGTGGTGCTGTCTGTTCACGCCGTGGCCGCCGGGCTCACAGCCCGGCCTCCAGGGTGCGGATGCGCGAGCCGAGTGCCTCGCGCCGGTCCGCGGCCGGTTCGCCGAGGCGGCGCCACAGCTCCAGGGCGGAGCGGTAGGCGTCGAGGGCCGCCCGTGGCCGGGCCAGGCGCTCCAGCACCTCGCCGCGCAACTCCTGGGCCCGGGCCCCCAGTTCGACGGCCACGGTCACTTCCCGCCGTTCGGCGCGGTCGGCCCGGTAGTCGGCCCGGTAGGCGCGCTCGCCTCGGTCGGTGTGTTCGGCGCGGGCGGCGTCCAGGGCGGCGCGCCAGGCCCGCCGGTAGGAGTCGGCCGCCCGGTCCAGGCGGTCCAGGGCCCGGGTGTGGGCGTGGATCTCCTGCTGGACGTCGCCGTGCTCCCGCCACGCGCGGGCCTGCTCCAGCGGGTTGCGGCTCTGCCGCACCGCCAGCTCCAGCAGGTACTCCGCCTCCCGCAGGTCCACCACGTCGCCCTCGTACCCGTGGCGCAGCCGCAGCCCCTCGGCGAGCCGCACCAGCCGGTGCGCGGAGCGGGGGTCGGACTGCGGGACGGCCGCCCGGCTGTCGCGCAGCACCCGTACTGCCTGCGAGGTGAACCGGCGCCCGCCGGCGGCCCGGGCCCGGTCCAGCAGGACGTCGCCCCACTCGGGCAGCAGCTCCCCGTACGCCTCCCCGTCGCGCGGGATCAGCCGGCGGGCCCTGCCGTAGGCCTCGGCCGCGGCCTCCAGGGCCGCCGGGTCGGCGTCGCGTGCGTGCCGGGCCCGGTGCACCCGGGCCAGGCAAACCAGCACGGCCAGCCGCAGGTCGGGGTCGCCGGTGGGCTCGGCGAGGGCGAGGTCCAGCTGGGCGGCGGCCTCCTCCAGCCGCCCGGGCAGGTACCGCAGGGCGGTGGCGAGGTCGACCCGGACCCGCGCCGCCTCCCCCGGCCCCTCGCCGTCGGGGGCTTCCGCGAGTACGGACTCCAGCTGTCCGGCGGCCCGTTCGGCGAGGGCGGTGCGCTCCGCCGGGTCGGGCGTGCGGGGCAGCAGGGCGAGCAGGACCCGGCCCAGGGCCCGCCGTACGGCCGGTCCGGGCGGGTCGGGGTCCGGCCCGGCGAGGGCCTCCAGCGCGGCCCGCGCCTCCCGCAGCGCGCCGGTGTCGTCCCGCAGCTCGCCGAGCGCGACCAGGGTCCGGGTCCGCCGCAGTACGCAGTCCAGCCGGAGCGGCGGGTCGCCGTCGGGGGCGGCGGCCGCGGCCGCGAACTCCCGTTCGGCGGCGGCCAGCAGCTCGGCGTCGGGCCGGTCCGGCCGGTCGGGGCGGTCCGCGAAGGCCCGCTCGTACAGGACCCGGCCGAGCAGGGCCCGCGCGGGCGCCGCCGTGAGCCCGGCCAGCAGCTGCCCGGCCTCGGCGAGCAGATCGGGGTCGCGCTGCCGGGCCCACAGCCGCAGCAGGACGCCGGCCAGCTCGCACTCCGCCTCGCCGGCGGGGTCGTCGGGGCCTGCGGGGGCGGCCACGGCGCGGCGCAGGACGGCGACGGCCTCGTACAGCCCGCGCTGGGTGCCGGCGCCCTCGGCGTCCCGGTCGGCGAGCCGCTCGCGGGCGGTGCGCACGGCCCAGGCCCGGCCGGGCGGCGGTGCGGGCGGCTCCCGGTCGGCGGTGTCCTCGGCGGCCGGCCCGGGCAGGTAGCGGCGCACGACGCGGGCGGAGACCTCGGCGAAGGCCTGCGGGAGCCTCCCGGCGGGGACCCGCCCGTCGCCGCCCTCCTCGACGACCGGGGCGCCGGTGAGCTGGGAGACGGCCAGGGCGGGGAAGTTGCGCACGCCGCTGCCGAAGTGGGCGAGCACGTACTCCGAGCAGTGCTTGAGCACGAGCGCGGCCTCGTCCCGGCCGAGCGGGCCGAGCAGCACGTCCTGCACGCCGGGCACGAACTCGTACCACTGCCCGGCCGCGGTGCCCCGCCGCAGCAGCCCGCTGAGCAGCACCTCCGCCAGGTCGGAGGGTTCGGAGTCGGGCAGCATCGTGCGCTGGACGAGCCGCATCACGGGCAGGGTGAGCGGGGCGGCGGAGAGGTAGACGGCGAGCTGGACGGCGCGCGGCGAGGCCGAGGAGCGAAAGCGGCGCACGAGGTCGCGGGGCGGCCGGGCGGCCCGCGGGGGCGGCACGGGCGCGGCGGGGTGGTCGGCGAGGACCCGGCCCACCTCGGCCGGTACGGGCCCGGTGCCGAGGCCGGCGACGAGGCGGGCCCAGGCTCCGAGGGCGCTGGCGTTGGGGGGCAGGACGGGGACGGTCAGCCCGCCGGCGGGCCGCCCGGGCCGTGCGGGCCGGTCGGCGCGGAAGCGCAGCCGTCCGGCGGTGCTGCCCTCGATCCGGGCGAGGGTGCCGCGCTCGGTCGGCAGCCAGCTGCGGGCCCACAGCCGCTGCGGCAGGGGCTGGACGACTGCGCACGGGGTGCATTCGGCCCAGCGGTGCAGGACGCGCTGGGCCTCGCCCTCGCGCCACAGCGGTCCGGCGCAGTCGGAGACGACCATGGTCAGGGCCCGCCCGCTGGGGTCGCGCAGCTGGTCGCCGGAGCGCAGCCGGCCCCCGGCGCCGGGTCCGCGGCCGACGGCGGCCCGGCCGTCGGCGAGCCGGTGGAGGTAGTGCACCTGGACGTCGCGGAAGGCGCCGAGGCGTTCGCAGACGGAGCGCAGTTCCTCGAACATGTCCTGCCAGACGGCCATCGAGGGGGAGGCGTCCATCACCAGCCGCACGGTGGCCTCCCGGCGGGTCTCGGGCCGCATGACCGGGATGACGAGCCCCAGGGCGCGGGCGCTGGCCTCGGCGGTGGCGGGCTCGTCGAGGACGAGGCGGGTGGGCCGGCCGGGCGGGCGGTGCCGCTGCAGGGAGCGCAGGGCGCGCTGGATCTCCAGGATGCGGGGCAGGGCGGCGGCGCCGGGGACGCGGACGGGCACGCCGGTGCCGGCGGGGAAGGCGGCGGCCTCCTCGGCCACGGTGCCGCGGACCCGGGAGGCGTAGAGCCGGACCGGGTCCTCGGTCTCGGGCCCGGCGGGTACGGGCTCCTCCTCGGGCGGCGGCTCGTCCCGGGGCGGGGTCCGGTGCGCGGGGAGCTCGTCCACCGGGCCGGCGGGGGCCTGCGCGGGCGGGCCGATCCGCCCGGCGAGCCAGAGGGCGTCGGCGAGTTCCTCGGCGGAGGGGTCGAGCCCGGCGGCGCGCAGCAGCCGGGCCAGCTCCCGGAAGCCGGGCGGGGTCGGGGGCGGCGGCGATCCGGCCGGGGCCGGCCGGTCGGCGGAGGGCGGTGTGGCGGGGGGCGGTGTGGGGGGCACGGGTCACCTCGGGCGGTCGAGGCGCTGGATGAGCAGGTCGGCGAGGTCCTCCCGGGTCGGCGGGGCGGCGTAGTGGGTGAGGTAGATGGCGTTCAGCAGCTGGTCGGCGGCGACGAGTTCGGACTGGGAGCGGCTGAGGAACTCCCGGATGAGGTCGGCGCCGAGCCGGGCGGCGTCCTCGCCGAGGTGGGCCCGGACCATGGTCGCGAGCCGCTTCTCGCCGGGCTGGCCCAGTTTGAGCTGGATGCAGCGCCGCAGCAGGGCGGCGGGGAAGTCCCGTTCGCCGTTGCTGGTCAGGATGATGAAGGGGAAGGCGCGGCAGCGGACCCGGCCGCCGTGGACGGTGACCTTGGCCCCGTCGTCGGTGAGGACCTGCACCTCGGGCTCGGTGTCGGCGACGCGTTCCAGTTCGGGCAGGGCGAACTCGCCCTCCTCCAGCACGTTGAGGAGGTCGTTGGGCAGGTCGATGTCGCTCTTGTCGAGCTCGTCGATGAGCAGGACGCGGGGCCGCTCGGTGGGCAGCAGGGCGGTGCCGAGCGGCCCGAGCCGGATGTACTTGCCGATGCCGGGCGCGCCGGCCGGGTTCCCGCCGGAGGCGGCGATCTGGACGTCCTGGAGGCGGGCGATGGCGTCGTAGCGGTAGAGGCCCTCCTGGAGCACCGTCCGCGAGACCACGGGCCAGCGCAGGACCCGGCCGAGCTTCAGCTCGTGGGCGACGGCGTGCGCGAGGGTGGACTTGCCGGTTCCGGGGTAGCCGGTGACCAGCAGGGGCCGGCGCAGGTAGAGGGCCGCGTTGATGGCCTCCAGCTCCTCCGGTTCGGGCCGGTGCAGCTCGGCGGCCTGCCGGTGCGCGCCGAGCCGCCGGGCGACGTTGCCGTCGGCGGACCGGGCCGGGGCGGGCGCCTCCCCCACGGGCCCGCCGTCGAAGTCCCGCCAGGGCGGCGGGTCGGGCAGGGCGTCGATACCGTCGTGGGGCTCGCCGATCCCCCGGTAGATGAGCCATTCCTCGTTCACGTCTTTCCCCTCCCGCCCGTCACAGATCCCCCTGCAGCGGCTCGTCCTCGGGCAGGGCGCGGGCCGGGTCGTCCCAGACGAGGGCCATGCCGTCCGCCCAGTACGCGTCGGGGTCGGCCCCGTGGGCGCGGGCCCGCAGCGCCTGGACCCGTACCGGCAGGGGTGCGCCCCGCCCCGCCTCGGTCAGCTCCTCGCGCAGCCCGCGGTGGAAGGGCGCGCAGGACTCCCCCGGGTCGGCCGGGGGGCGTCGGGTGACCGCCACCCCGTACCCGGCGTCGCGGACCGCGTGCAGGGATCCGCGGGTGGGTTCGGCGTCGGCGGCCCGGCAGTGCACGGGCACGGTGTTGTCGGGGAGGGCGTCCAGCCATTCCGGGGCGGGGCTGCGGGGCCGGCCGCGGTCGCAGTCGGCCCGTTCGTCGAGCAGCGGCCCGGCCTGGACGCGGGCCCAGCGGTCGGCCCTGCGGTGTGCGTCGGTGTCGGTGTCGTCGTACGGGCCGGGGCCGGGGGCGGTGCGGGCGGTGGCGGCGGGGTTGTCGCCGCCGGCCGGGTAGCGCAGGACGACGGGCCGCTGGACGCCGAGCGGGACCCGGCCGGCGACGGTCCAGGTGTCCACGGGCAGCCCGAACAGCTCCGGGGCCACGGCGACTTCGAGGAGTGCGGGCGCCTCGTGGGTGTCGCAGCGGCGGAAGGCCTCGGCGAGGGCGTCGCGGACCGCCTCGGGCAGCCGGGCCCGGCTGACGTGGACGCCGGAGCCGACGGGGGTGAGCCGGCCGGGGTGGGCGGGCCCGGCGAGGACGGAGACCCGCCAGTCGTAGACGTCCTCCCAGCCGTGCGCCCAGGCCTCCAGCAGCACCGAGGGCCCGGGGGCGAGGGCCCCGGCGGGCCGGCCGGGTCCGGGGACCGGCTGTCCGGCGCGGGCGCGGCGGCGCCGGTCGCGGGCGGCGAGGCCCTGCTCGTGGCGTTCGCCGAGCTCGCGGCGCAGCGGCCGCCACAGCCGCTCGGCGGTGGCCCGGACCCAGTCCCACAGCTCCTCGTCGGCGCCCGGGGAGGGCGGTTCGCGGTGGTCGGCGACGCTGACGTCGGTGGCGTAGCGGAGCATGGCGGCGGCCTCGCCGGCGCCGCCGGGCGGGTCGAGCAGCATGCCGAGGCCGTCGCGCCAGCTCAGGGGGGCGGGCAGGGCCGGGTCGGGTTCCTCGCCGCGGGCGGCCTCGACGAGGGCGCGGACGGCTTCGGAGGAGCCGGGCGGCGGGAGTTCGGCGAGCAGGCCGCACAGGGTGGTGCGTTCGGCCGGGGTCAGGCGCAGGCGCCCCTCGTACGGCTCGTCCGGGGGCGGGAGTTCGCCGTGGACGTCGGTCCAGGTGCGGCGGCTGTCCAGATCGCTGAGGTGCTGGTCGTAGTGGTACAGGTCGTGGGCCTGGATGACGCGGCGGTAGAGGCCGACCTGCCCGGTGGCGGGCAGCGGCAGGGTGCGCAACTGCACCACGGACACGGCGAGTCCGCCGCCGCCGGTGCGCCGGCGGGCCTTGACCACACCGACCACCTCGCCGCGGGCCAGGTCGACGACGGGGCCGCCGGACATGCCGGGCTCGATCTCGTCGTCGTCGCCGAGGCGCAGGGCGGCGCCGGCCGCGGCGGTGCCGCGCAGGCGGGTGGTGCGGCCGGTGATCTCGGGGGTGCCGAGGTCCTCGGTGACGCCGAAGTAGGCCACCTCGGCGGGGCGGGGGCGGGCCCGGTCGGTCAGGCGTACGCAGGCGTGGGAGACGGGGGCGAGGACCCGGACGAGCGCCAGGTCGGGCAGGTCCCACAGGGCGCGCCGGGCGGGGCGCTGCTCCTCAAGCCGCTCGGGCAGGACGCATTCGACGCGGCCGGTGACGGTCCCGGTGGTGCCGGGTCCGGAGGAGAAGGTGATGCCGAGCTCCCGCCCCACGAGACGCACCGCCGCACCTCCTTCACCGACCACGTGCGCGCACGTCAGGACCCAGCCGGGGGCGATGAAGAAGCCGCTCCCCCACGTGGGGCCGGCCCGGTGGCCGTCGGGGGTTGCATACCCGCCCGGGGCCGCGTGGACGCGTACGGTGGCGGCTTGGACGAGGGGCTCAAGGAGCTCGAAGGCGCGTGCGGAGCCGCCGGTGCGCCCGTCCTGCATCCCCCGCCCCCTCCGGTTGACGGCAGTCCAGGCTAGCGCCGGGGCCGTGACGGGGGGAGGTCTCGGCGGGTATGCGGATTATCCTGGCGGGAAACATCCCCTGCACACCTTCATCACGGCACGGAGCCCGACTTGTACTTCACCGATCGCGGCATCGAGGAGCTGGAGAAGCGGCGCGGCGAGGAGGAGGTCACCTTCGAGTGGCTCGCCGAGCAGCTGCGCACGTTCGTCGACCTGAACCCGGACTTCGAGGTCCCGGTGGAGCGCCTGGCCACCTGGCTGGCCCGCCTGGACGACGAGGACGACGAGGACGAGTGACCCCGCCGGGGCCTGCGGCGCACGAACGCGCCGCAGGCCCCGCAGCGACGAAGGGGCCCGCCCGTGGAGACATCCATGGGTCGGGCCCCTTCGTCGTGTGGCGGTGCCGGCCCCCGCGACGGCGCGATGGCGCGAAACGCACCGTTTGCGCGGACGGCGGGCGGACGGCGGCGGGCGGCGGACGGTCTTGACTTCCCCCGACCGCGATATATCGTGTTCTGCAGAGAACGCGATATGTTGCGTGCGCCGAGGAGGACGCCATGGCAGAGCAGAAGACGTGGTCGGTGGGGGAACCGCAGAGGCTCGGCTTCGAAGGGCCCGTGGGTGAGCTCCGGCTGCGGCTCGTCGGCGGAACCGTCAACGTCGTCGCCGACGAGGGGCCGGCCCGGCTGGAGGTCGCCGAGGTCGACGGGCCGCCGCTCCACGTCGTCCAGGAGGGCGACACCCTCACCGTCTCCTACGAGGACCTGCCCTGGAACGGCTCCCAGGGCCTGCGCAAGTGGTTCGAGTCCAAGCCGTGGAAGGCCTGGTCCGGCTCCGCGTCCGGCCGCAAGGTCTGGGAGCGCAGCGCCACCGTCACCCTCACCGTCCCGGCGTCCACCCGCGTCCAGGTGGCCGCGGTCAGCGCGGCCTGCGTGGTCTCCGGCATCTCCGGCGGCACCGACGTCAACCTCGTCTCCGGCGACGCCACCCTGGTCCGCCTCTCCGGAACGGTCGGGGCCCGCACCGTCTCCGGGGGCGTCGAGGCCCAGTCCGTCACCGGCGAGCTCGGCTTCCACTCGGTCTCCGGCGGCCTGACCGTGGTCGACGGCGCGGACCTGACCGTACGGGCCGACTCGGTCAGCGGCGACATGCTCATCGACCTCGACGCCGACCCCGAGGCCCCTCGTCCCGTCGACATCGCGCTGAACTCCGTCTCCGGCCAGGTCGCGATCCGCCTGCCGCACCCCGCCGACGCCCGCGTGGAGGCCAACACCGCCAGCGGCGGCGTCTCCAACGCCTTCGAGGACCTGCACGTCTCCGGCCAGCTGACCGCCAAGCGCATCACCGGCACCCTCGGCGCGGGCACCGGCACCCTGCGCGCCACCACCGTCTCCGGTTCCATCGCCCTGCTGCGGCGCCCGCCGGCCGACGCGCCGGCCGCTCCGCTCGCGCTCGACAAGAAGGTGCTCTGACATGCCGCCCGTCTTCGCCCACGGCCGACTCCGCCTGTACCTCCTCAAGCTCCTGGACGAGGCCCCGCGCCACGGCTACGAGGTGATCCGCCTGCTGGAGGAGCGCTTCCAGGGCCTGTACGCGCCCAGCGCCGGCACGGTGTACCCGCGGCTGGCCAAGCTGGAGGCCGAAGGCCTGGTCACGCACGCCACCGAAGGCGGGCGCAAGGTGTACTCCATCACCGACGCCGGCCGCGCCGAGCTGGCCGACCGCGGCGGTGAACTCGCCGACCTGGAGCTGGAGATCCGCGACTCGGTCTCCGAACTCGCCGCCGAGATCCGCGACGACGTACGCGGCGCGGCCGGGGCGCTGCGGCGCGAGATGCAGGCCGCGGCCTCCGCGTCGGCGACCCACGTCGAGGACGAGTCCTGGACGGCGGCGAAGGAGGAGCTGCGCCGGGCCCGGCAGGAGTGGAAGGAGCAGGCGCGGCGGGCGAAGGACGAGAGCCGCCGGGCCCGCGAGGAGGCGCAGGCGGCCCGCCGCCAGGCCAAGGAGGCGCAGGAGCGGGCCCGCGAGGAGGTCATGCGGATCGCTGCCCAACTCCAGGAGCAGTTCACGAAGTCGGGCGGCATGCTGAGCAACCTGGCGGGCAGCTGGCTGAGCGGCGGCCCCGCCGCCCCGGGCACCGAGGCCACCGGCTCGGCCCGTGCCGAAGAGGACGGCGGCTCCGGCACGCCCGCGCCCGACTCCCGCTGGGCGGAGGGCTTCGCCTCCACCGGGGACCCGGGCCGGGACCTGGACCGGCTCCTGGACCGCTTCCGGGACGACGTCCGGGACGCGGCCCGCGACCACGGCGTCACCGCGGCCCAGCTGACCGAGGCCCGCGCCCACCTGGCCACGGCCGCGAACCGCATTGCCGCGCTGCTGCGGCCGCCCCGCTAGAAGGCCGGTCAGGCCGCCGCGCGGGGACGGGGTTCGACTGTCACTGTCGCTGCGGGCGGCCGGTTCGGCTGCCTCTGCGCGGGGCCGTTTCCCCCTCGCCGCCCCTTCCCGAAACCGGGGGCTCCGTCCCGGATGGGCCGTCCGGTGCGAGACCGGCGGCAGGTCGTCAACGCCCCGAAGGGCCCGACACGTCCTGGGTGGCCGGTCAGGCCGCCAGGCCTGCCTCTGCCGCCGCGTACGTGACGCCGTGGTCCGCGAGGACCTCGGCGGCCGTGCCCGGCGCCGTGATCAGGGCGAGCAGCAGGTGCCGGGCGGTGATGCGGTTGTCGCGCCGGCCGACTGCGATGCGCAGGGACTGCTCCAGGGCCTTCTTCGCACCCTCGGCGAACGGAACATGACGCTTCACCGGCTCCGGCCGGCCCAGCGCCGAGCGCACCGAGGAGCCAAGGGTCCGCCGCCGGGGGGCCGCCGGGGCCAGCGCGCCGGCGCCGTGGGCCTCCTCGATGCGGGAGACGATCTCCCCCAGGTCGATGCCGAGGCCTGCGAGGGCCTCCTCGTCGGCCCGGGACATGCCGCCCCGGCGCCGGGCCGCCGCGAGGTCCGCGGTCACCGCGGCCCGGTCCACGCCGAGGGGGTCCAGGACGCCCTGTGCCATCAGGGCCCGCAGCAGGTGCTCCTCGGTGACCTTGGCGTCCCCGCCCTGCCGGGCCTCGGCCACGGCGCCGGTCACGGTGTCCCGGGCGTCCCGCGTGAAGCGTTCGAACATCAGAGCCTCCCGTGCTTCTTGTGGACCGCCTGCCGGCTGACACCCAGCTCGGCCGCGATCTCCTGCCAGGACCACCCCTGCGCTCGGGCGCTCCGCACCTGTACGGCTTCCAGCTGTTCCAGCAGCCGCCGGAGCGCGGCCACGGCCCGCAGGCCCACGCGCGGGTCGCGGTCGCCGGCCCGCTCGGCGAGATCGGTCGCTTCCGTCATGCATGTCAATGTAGGTTGACACCCGAAGGGTGTCAACCTACATTGACGAGAGACCCGGACGTACGCCGCGGCAGCCGCCTAGACCGTCAGGACGACCTTGCCGAAGAGGTCGCCCGACGCCAGCTTTTCGAAGCCCTCCCGGGCCCGGTCCAGCGGCAGGACCTCGTCGATCACCGGCCGCACCCCGGTCGCCGCGCAGAAGCTCAGCAGGTCCTCCAGTTCGTCCTTGGACCCCATGGTCGAGCCGACCACCTTCAGCTCCAGGAAGAAGATCCGCGTCAGCTCCGCATGCGCCGGCCGGTCCCCACTCGTGGCCCCCGAGATGACCAGCGTGCCCCCGGGCCGCAGCGACTTCACCGAGTGCGACCACGTGGCCGCCCCGACCGTCTCGATCACCGCGTCCACCCGCTGCGGCAGCCGCGCCCCCGGCTCGAAGGCCTCCACCGCACCCAGCTCCACCGCCCGCTTCCGCTTGGCCTCGTCCCGGCTGGTGGCGAAGACCCGAAGGCCGGCCGCCTTGCCCAGGACGATGGCCGCCGTCGCGACACCGCCGCCCGCGCCCTGGACCAGGACCGAGTCCCCGGGCCGCACGCCCGCGTTCGTGAACAGCATCCGATACGCCGTCAGCCACGCCGTCGGAAGGCAGGCGGCCTCCTCGAACGACAGCTCGGCGGGCTTGCGCAGCACGTTCCAGGCGGGGACGGTCACCTGCTCGGCGAAGGTGCCCTGGTAGCGCTCGGTCAGGATCGAGCGCGGCTCGTCGGGGCCGACGCCGTGGCCGCTCTGGCCGATCACGGAGTGCAGGACGACCTCGTTGCCGTCCTGGTCGATGCCGGCCGCGTCGCAGCCGAGGATCATCGGGAGCTTGTCCTCGCCGAGACCCACCCCGCGCAGCGACCAGAGGTCGTGGTGGTTGAGGGAGGCGGCCTTGACGTTCACGGTCACCCAGCCGGGGCGGGCCACGGGGGCCGGGCGCTCGCCCAGCTCAAGGCCGCTCAGCGGCTGGTCACGGTCGATTCGGGCGGCATAGGCAGCGAACATGCGGCGAACCTACCCCCCGGTAGCGTGCGGGGGCCAGAGCCGCCGCCACCTTCCGGGTGAGGCCTTCGTCGCACGGGCCGCCACCGAAACAAACCCCGTCGGCGGGAACCGGCCAGGGGTCCGGGAGCGTCCGGGATGGGCCGACAGGATCAAGAACGGAACTGTCCGTCATCCACTCAACTACGGTCCGTACGTGCAGTCTTGCGCCTCGCCGACACGGAAGCGGAACGTCAAGATCAGGCCTCGGAGGGCGGTAATATTCAGGCCGTACAGCCCAGGTTCATCATGAACCTGTCATATGGCTGCACGTCAGCGGCGCAGGTGCGCCGGCCCGCCGTCGGCGCCCCGTGCGCCGCCCGCACGGGCCCGCCCTCCCCCCACGCGCCGCTGCGGAGCGACCCCTCCCGGTTCGGGGGCGGGGAGGGTGCGCCCTGCAGAGGGGACCACAACGCGAAGGGGCCCGGCCGGAATCATCCGGCCGGGCCCCTTCGCGTACAGCAGGTACAGCCCGTACAGCAGCAGGCGGACCCGATCAGCCCAGGCGGGCCACGCCGTCGGCCTTGGCGGCGGCGGCGACCGCGGAGGCGACGGCCTCGGCGACGCGCTCGTCGAACGGCGACGGGATCACGTAGTCGGCGGCGAGCTCGTCCCCGACGACGCCGGCGATGGCGTCGGCGGCGGCGATCTTCATGCCCTCGGTGATCCGGCTGGCGCGGACCTTCAGGGCGCCCGCGAAGATGCCCGGGAAGGCCAGCACGTTGTTGATCTGGTTCGGGAAGTCCGAGCGGCCCGTGGCCACGACGGCCGCGTACTTGTGCGCGACGTCGGGGTGGACCTCGGGGTTCGGGTTGGCCATGGCGAAGACGAAGGAGTCCTTCGCCATCGAGGCCACCGCCTCCTCCGGCACCGTGCCGCCGGAGACGCCGATGAACACGTCCGCACCGGCCAGCGCCGTCTCCAGGGAGCCGGTGAGGCCGGTCTTGTTGGTCAGGCCCGCGATCTCCGCCTTGACGTCCGTCAGGTCGGAGCGGTCCGCCGAGACGACGCCCTTGCGGTCGGTGACGCACACGTCGCCGATGCCCGCGTCCACGAGGATCTTGGCGATGGCGATGCCCGCCGCGCCGGCACCCGAGATCACGGCGCGCAGGTCGCCGAGCGTGCGCCCGGTGAGCTTCGCGGCGTTGCGCAGGGCGGCCAGCGTCACGATGGCCGTGCCGTGCTGGTCGTCGTGGAAGATCGGGATGTCGAGGGCCTCCTGCAGGCGGCGCTCGATCTCGAAGCAGCGCGGCGCGGAGATGTCCTCCAGGTTCACGCCGCCGAAGGACGGGGCGAGGCGGACGACGGTCTCGACGATCTCGTCCGTGTCCTTGGTGGCGAGCGCGATCGGGACCGCGTCCACGCCGCCGAACTGCTTGAAGAGAATGGCCTTGCCCTCCATCACCGGGAGGGAGGCCTCGGGTCCGATGTCACCGAGTCCGAGCACGGCCGTGCCGTCGGTGACGACGGCGACCACGTTGGCCTTCCAGGTGTACTCGTTGACCAGCTCGGGCTGCTCCGCGATCGCGGTGCAGACCTTCGCCACGCCGGGCGTGTAGGCGAGGGACAGGTCGTCCTTGTTCTGGACCGGCACGGTGGCCTCGATGGCCATCTTGCCGCCCCGGTGCAGCGCGAACACCGCGTCCGGGTTGTTGTCCGTAACGCTGTCGCTGCGAGGATTGACGATCTCCGCTGCCACTGTTCTTGACCCCTTAAGTCTTTGAATCGTTGAGGGTGGCCACTCCTGGTTAAGGGGTGGGCGGGCACCGCGTTCGTACTCCGCATCGACGGTTGGCCCGTCTCCGCGAAGGGGAGGTTCGTACGCGCGGGGCGCGCCGCACGCGCGCCCTGAGCCCCGGATGAGGGGTGTAAGGATCCGTTGTACCCGAAGAACACTCACCCAGACGAGTCGATTCCGGCTGGACTGGAGGTCTCTTGTCCGGATTTCGGCGAAAGGTCCAAACAGCTGCGTCCGATTGATGAGACGCACCGCAAATACTCCGTCAAAAGGGCCAGGTCACAGCGCTTTCTGCGGTCCATGAGCGGTCTGTCCGCAGGGCTGTGGGGCACACCGGGACACCCGTTATCCGATTTTGACCTGACGAACTGCCTGAATGCGTCAGTCCGAATGGCAAGATGCCGTAATCACACGAGGTCGCGACACTCGAAGGTGCGTGCCCGACCCTCTCTCGCTTGTTTTTCCCAGCCAGTCGGAGGAACCTGCTCATGACCGCAAGCACCACCCGTCGTACGACCGCCGCCCGGTCCCGGATCGCCGCGGTCGGCGCGATCGCGGTCGCCGGCGCCCTGATCCTCACCGGCTGCGGTGACCAGACGGAGAAGGGCTCCGCCACCCCGTCGACGGGCGCCAAGGCCGACAGCTCGGCGCCGCTCTTCTCGGCCCTGCCGAAGAAGATCCAGGACGCCGGTGTGATCAAGGTCGGTACGGACTCCGCGTACGCCCCGATGGAGTTCGTCGAGAACGGCAAGATCGTCGGTGTCGACCCCGACATCGCCGAGGCGCTGGGCAAGCAGCTCGGTGTGAAGTTCCAGTTCACCGCCGGTACCTTCGACGGCCTGATCACCTCGATCTACACCGGCCGCGAGGACGCGATCATGTCCTCGATCACGGACAACAAGAAGCGCCAAGAGGGCCTGGACGACAAGGGCCAGAAGATCGGCAAGGGGGTCGACTTCGTCGACTACTTCTCCTCCGGTCTCTCGCTCCTCGTCAAGAAGGGCAACCCCGAGGGCATCAAGTCCATGGACGACCTCTGCGGCAAGACCGTGGCCGTCCAGCGCGGCACGATCTACGAGGACACCTTCAAGGCCCAGGCCGAGAAGTGCGGCGACAAGAAGCTCACCATCCAGGCCTTCGACACCGACGCCGAGGCGCAGACCCGCGTCAAGGCCGGCGGCGCCGTCGCCGACCTGAACGACTACCCGGTCGCCGCCTACACGGTGAAGACCTCGGGCGGCGGCAACGACTTCGAGATCGCGGGCCAGCAGAGCGACGTCGGCCTCTTCGGCATCGGCGTGAGCAAGGACAACACCCAGCTCCGCGACGCGCTGAAGCAGGCGCTGGACGCCGCGATCAAGGACGGCTCCTACGCCAAGGCCCTGGAGAAGTGGAACGTGCAGGACAGCGCCGTGAAGTCCGCCACGATCAACGCCGGCCAGTAAGACCCGCGCTCCACGCTCCACTGAAGGGCAGTCATTGTGACTGACAAGATCGACAAGGGTCCGGCCGACACCCCGCCGGCCGGACCCGGCCCCTCGGGCACCCCGTACGAGGCCATCAAGGCCATCCCGGTGCGGCACTACGGCCGCTGGGTCAGCGGCGTCGTGGTCGTCGCGCTGCTGGCCTGGCTGGTGTACGCCTTCGCCAACGGCAACATCATCTGGAAGACGGTCGGCGACAAGCTGTTCGACCCGGCGGTCCTCAGCGGCCTCGGCAACACCGTCATCATCAGCGTCTCGTCCATGGCGCTGGGCCTCGCGCTCGGCATCCTCTTCGCCGTGATGCGCCTGTCGAAGAACCCGGTGACGAACTCCGTCGCCTGGCTCTACATCTGGTTCTTCCGCGGCACCCCGGTGTACGTGCAGCTGCTGGTGTGGTTCAACCTGTCGCTGATCTTCCAGTACATCAACCTCGGTCCGATCTACAAGAACGAGACCGTCGACGTCATGACCCCGTTCATGGTGGCCCTGCTGGGCCTCGGCCTGAACGAGGGCGCCTACATGGCGGAGATCGTCCGCGCGGGCATCCAGTCCGTCGAGGAGGGCCAGACCGAGGCCTCGCACGCGCTCGGCATGACCCAGACGCAGACCATGCGCCGCGTGGTGCTGCCGCAGGCGATGCGCGTGATCATCCCGCCGACGGGCAACGAGTTCATCAACATGCTGAAGACCTCCTCCCTGGTCTCGGCGGTGCAATACACAGAACTCCTGCGGTCCACGTCGAACATCGGCAACACCGCCGGTGCCATCATGGAGATGCTGTTCGTGGCCTCCATCTGGTACCTGGCCCTGACCAGCGTGTTCAGCGTCGGCCAGTACTACCTGGAGCGCCGCTACGCCCGCGGTTCGCTGCGTAGCCTGCCGCCCACGCCGTTCCAGCGCCTCAAGGCCAACCTGAACATGTTCCGCCGTACGGAGGTCGCGCGATGACCGCCCAGCCGATGGTCAAGGCAGAAGGCGTCCACAAGTCCTACGGCGCCGCCCACATCCTCCGGGGCATCGACCTCGAGGTCGCCCCGCGCGAGGTCTTCTGCCTGGTCGGCCCGTCCGGCTCCGGCAAGTCGACGTTCCTGCGGTGCATCAACCACCTGGAGCGCATCAACGCCGGCCGCCTGTCGGTGGACGGCCACCTGGTGGGCTACCGCCAGAAGGGCGACAAGCTCTACGAGCTGAAGGACAGCGAGGTCGCGGCCCAGCGCCGGGACATCGGCATGGTCTTCCAGCGCTTCAACCTCTTCCCGCACATGACGGCCATCGAGAACGTCATGGAAGCCCCGGTGATGGTCAAGCGGGAGTCCAAGGCGGTGGCGCGCGAGCGTGCGATCAAGCTGCTCGACCGGGTCGGCCTCGGCGAGAAGGGCGGGAACTACCCCTCCCAGCTCTCCGGCGGCCAGCAGCAGCGTGTGGCGATCGCCCGCGCGCTGGCCATGGAGCCGAAGCTGATGCTCTTCGACGAGCCCACCTCGGCGCTCGACCCGGAGCTCGTCGGCGACGTCCTCGACGTCATGCGGGACCTGGCCGAGTCGGGCATGACCATGGTCGTGGTCACGCACGAGATGGGCTTCGCCCGCGAGGTCGGCGACAACCTCGTCTTCATGGACGGCGGCGTGGTGGTCGAGTCCGGCAACCCGCGCGACGTCCTGGGCAACCCGCAGCACGAGCGCACGAAGGCGTTCCTGTCCAAGGTGCTCTGAGCGCTCCCGCGCCCGTTCCTGCAGTAAGTCGTCAGGGGCGGTACGGATCCCGATCGGGTCCCGTGCCGCCCCTGACGATTTTTTTCGATTCTCGCTTTCCTACAAGAGTCCTGTTCGGGAACCGCTCGGGGGACGCGGTCCGTAATACTTCCGGTACCGCACGCGAGATCAAGCCGGTCGTCGTGATGTCCGCCCTCGCGAACCCCCCCGTACGTAATACCCTCGAAGACATATCAGCCGTTACCCAGGACCCTCATCGGCACCGTAAGGACTACAAGTGGAACTGGCCCATTACTCGGACTACGCCGTGCGCCTGGTCAACACCGAGGAGCCGGCCCGCAACCAGGACGCGCTCACCTCGGTCGAGGCCGTGCGCGCACTCTTCGGCGCCAGCACGCAGATGGCACGCCGGGTCACCGAGACCGACGTGACGCGCTTCCGCAACGTCCGCGGCCGCCTGCGCGCCGTCTTCGAGGCCGCCGACGGCGGCGACCACGTCCTCGCCGTCGACCTGCTGAACTCGCTGCTCATGGAGTTCCCCGTCAGCCCCCAGGTCTCCGGCCACGAGTACCTCGACGACGAGGGCCGCCCCGACTGGCACATCCACCTCGCCGACCACCCCTCGAACGCCTCCGCCGGGTACGCGGCCATCGCCTCCTTCGGGCTGGCGTTCCACCTCACCGAGCACGGCCCCGACCGGCTCGGCCTGTGCCAGGCGCCGCCCTGCCGCAACGCCTACCTCGACACCTCCACCAACCGCTCCCGGCGCTACTGCTCCGACCGCTGCGCCACCCGGGCGAACGTCGCCGCCTACCGCGCCCGCAAGCGGCTGGAGGCCGAGGCGTCCGCCCACAGCGGCCGCAGCGCCGACACCGCCCAGGACAGCCGCGCCCTCAGCGAGCTCTGATCCGCCCCGCGCGGCCGGAAGCGCAGCACCGCCGTCGCCAGCACCAGCTCCTCGGGCACCGTCCCGTAGTCGCTACTGTCGCCGGACTCGTTGTACGGGTTGTCCCCGAGCACCCACCACCCGCCCGGCCGCCGCTCCACCGCCCGCTTGACCACCAGCAGGTCCTGCTGGAAGGGGTGGCGCAGCACCACCACGTCACCCGGACGCACCACGGCCCCGTACCGGACCACCAGCCGGTCGCCGTGCAGCAGCGTCGGCACCATCGAGGGCCCCGCCACCTCCAGTACCTCGAACCGGGGACGCCTCTGCTCCGCCATGGCCGACCTCCTCGCGCGCTCGCACCTCACCAGGCATGCTGCCGCACACTCCCGTACGTTCGCTCACCGGTCCCCGTCCGACCCTGGACTTTTGTCCTAAGCCCATGGGGCCGCTCGCGAAATACGCCTTCCCACGGAGTAATCTCGCCCTTGAGAAGACGATCACGAGGAGGACAACTCCATGCTTTCCCGCCTCTTCGCCCCCAAGGCGAAGGTCTCCGCCCACTGCGACCTGCCGTGCGGCGTGTACGACCCTGCCCAGGCCCGCATCGAGGCCGAGTCCGTCAAGGCCGTTCAGGAGAAGTACCAGGCCAACGAGGACGCCGACTTCCGCGCCCGCGCCATCACCATCAAGGAGCAGCGCGCCGAGCTCGCCAAGCACCACGTCTCGGTGCTGTGGAGCGACTACTTCAAGCCCCCGCACTTCGAGAAGTACCCGCAGCTGCACACGCTGGTCAACGACACCCTGAAGGCCCTGTCGGCCGCCAAGGCGTCCAACGACCCGGCGACCGGCCAGAAGGCCCTCGACCTCATCGCCGAGATCGACCGCATCTTCTGGGAGACCAAGGCCGCCTGATCCAGGCAGCCCCTCGGTTCTCCTGCTCTGCCACCCGGAGCACACCGTTCAACGGCCCGGCCGCCCAACGCGGCCGGGCCGTTTGTGTTCTCCCCCCGTCCGGGACTCGGCGGCCGGCGCCGGTCCTCCTGGCCGCTCGGGCCCGGCTCGACGGCATCGCCGGGGCTCCCTGACCCCGGCCGGGGGCTACGACGCCGTCAGCAGGGGGCTTTCGTGGTGGTGGAGCCAGGCTCTGTACGGGGGTGTGCGCAGGGCCGCCTCGCGGTAGGCGGCGCGGAGGTCCTCGTAGACCTCGGGGTGTTCGCCGGGGCGGGTGGCGAGCAGCAGTCGTACGGCCAGCGGGTCGCCGGACAGGGGCCGGATGGCCATGTCGTCGCGCAGCCCGGAGGTCGGCTGGCAGGGGGCGACGGCCTCGCCGGAGACGATCAGCGAGGCGGCGGTGTGGTAGTCGGCGTGCAGGACGGGCGGGTCGACGCCGGCCACGGCGAAGACGCGCCGCAGGCCGTCCCATTCGCCGTCGACCGAGGGGTCCACGGTCCACCGGTCGGCGGCGAGGTCCTGTAACTCGACCACCGGACGCCGGGCCGCCGGGTGGTCCAGGCACATCGACACGAACTGCGGCTCCCGCTCGACCAGCACCCGTACCTCCAGCCCCTGCGGGACCCGCAGCGGGCTGCCCTCCACCTCGTGGACGAACGCCACGTCCAGCTGCTCCGAAGCCACCATCCGCAGCAGGGCGTTGGCCGAGACGTCCACCATCAGGGAGATCTCCGTATCCGGCCACCGGCGGTGCAGCCGGCGCAGCCACCCCGGCAGGGCGCGGCTGGCCGTGGAGCCGAGCCGCAGCCGCGGTCCACGGGCCATCGCCCGGGCCTCGGTGACGAGGGCGGCCATGCCGTCGAGCAGGGGACGGGCCCGGCCGAGGACGGTGCGTCCGAAGGGAGTGGGCCGGCATCCGGTGCGCTCGCGCAGGAACAGCTCGCCGTCCAGGGCGCGTTCGATGCGGCGCAGCTGCGTCGTCAGGGAGGGCTGGCTCACGCCGAGCTGCCGCGCGGCCTTGTGCAGGCTGCCGGCGTCGGCGATGGCGCACAGCGCGCGCAGGTGCCTCACCTCGAGCTCCATGTCCCGAGGGTAGGGCTGGCGCGTTCGATTTCACCAGCCACTGACACCCCGTGGATTCCCGCCATTCTCACGGACGTCGGTCTGCCAAAACCCGCCGATAGGACGGCGTTATCGGTGGCTGACATCATCCGCCGGCCCGTCGGGCTCCCGCAGACTCCGGTACCGAACCACCACCCCCCGCACCGGAGTTGAGTAGGAGCCCCCACATGCGCCTCTCCCGCCACACCTCCCGCAAGACCCTCCTGGCCGCCGCCGTGGGCCTCGGCGTGGCCACCGCCCTCGGCGCCGGCGTCCCCACCGCCGGCGCCGCGACCGCCCCGGCCGCCGGCAGCGCGCAGAGCTACGCCGCGTACGAGCGCTCGCAGGAGAACCAGGACGCCAACCGCGCCTTCTTCGAGGCCGTGCAGCGCTCGGTCGCCGAGCAGCGCGCCGCGAACCCGGGCATCCAGGTGGTGACCGTCACCTACAACACGCGCAACGCGCCGAGCTTCCGCACCCAGATCGCCAAGTCCACGCAGATATGGAACAGCTCGGTGACGAACGTGAAGCTCCAGGAGGTGTCCTCCGGCGGCAGCTTCTCCTACCGCGAGGGCAACGACTCGCGCGGCTCGTACGCGAGCACGGACGGGCACGGCCGCGGCTACATCTTCCTGGACTACCAGCAGAACCAGCAGTACAACTCCACCCGCGTGACCGCGCACGAGACCGGGCACGTGCTGGGCCTGCCCGACCACTACTCCGGCCCGTGCTCCGAGCTGATGTCGGGCGGCGGCCCCGGCACCTCCTGCACGAACGCCTACCCCAACAGCACCGAGCGCGCCCGCGTGAACCAGCTGTGGGCCAACGGGCTCGTCGCCTCGGGGCTGGACAGCAAGGGATAGGGCCGGCGAGGGACAGGGCCCGCGCAGGCCCGCCGGGCGCCGCCCGCTACGGCAGCCTGCGCATATGAGGTACGTACTCCGGGCACTCCGGGTTCCTGCAGGGACCGGGGACCCATTCCGGAACGAAGATCCCCAGCGCCTTGCGCCGCCTGACGACCGTGTCGACGGCGCGACCGCAGACCGGGCACGTGTGCTGCTCGTGCCCGGCCTGCGGGGCGACCGTCTCGTGCGCCCGCATGTGGCGCTGATCCGACTGTCCCTGTTCACCGGCCATACCTCCACGGTAGGCCGGTTCCGCGCGTTCGGCGGGTTTCAGCGCTTGACGGCGTACGAGGTGATGATCTGGCCGCCGCCCAGGGCGGTGCAGCCGGTCAGCTCCAGCCGGCGCACCCCGAAGCCGACCCGGGACATCGGCATGCCGGTCCCGGCGATGACCGGGTAGGTCTTGACGACGTACTCGTCGATCTCCTCGTGCAGCTGGGCCGCGAGGTCCGCGCCGCCGCACAGCCAGATGTCCAGGCCGTCCTGTGCCTTCAGCTCACGGACGGCGGCGGCGATGTCCCCGTCGAGCAGCTGCACCTGCGGGTCCGGCGACTCGGTGAGGGAACGCGAGACGACGTACTGCTCGCGCATGTGGCCGTAAGGGCTGGTCATGCCCACCTTGAGGCCGGGCTCGTAGGTGCGCCGCCCCATGAGCACCGTGTCGAACCGCTTCAGCGGCGCGTCCTCGATGCCGAGCTGGGTCCGGCCCAGCGCGGAGATCGTCTCCGGGTACTCGGCCACCAGGTGGGCGACGAACTCCTCGTCCACGTGGGGGTACATGAAGTCCGCTTCGCCGTCCGGGTCGCCGATGAAGCCGTCGACCGTGGTGGCGATGAAGTACGTGAGCTTGCGCAAGCGAATCTCTTCCGTCAGACAGTGCCACCGCTCCGGGGCACGCCGGTCAAAGTACTTCAGCTGTAGTGGTTACGCAAGGGGGGAGGTAGGCGCCGGCTGCGGCTTGCGCCACATCGGCCACATCAGCGGCCCCTCCGGCAGCTGCACCGCCTCCCCCGTGAACTCCCACCCGAGCCGCTCGTACAGCCGCATGCTGCGCTCGCTGCTCGCCTCCAGGTACGCCGGCACGCCGTCGCGGTCGCAGCGCTCCAGCACCGGCCGCATCAGGGCGGTGCCCAGACCCTCGCCCTGCCGGCCAGGGGCGACGGCGATCATCAGCAGGTACTCGTGCTCCTCGGCCGTCGGGTGCACCGCCCCGGTCAGCCGGCCCACCAGCTCGCACCGCTCGTTGTCCGGGTCGGCCACGGCCCGCATCCGCGCCGGTACGTCGTCCTCGCCCCCGGCGTCGTGGCCCTCCGGATCGCCCGCCGGGACCCGCAGCCACAGCGCGGCCGCCGAGCCGTCCGCCGCGTAGTCGATCCGCCCCTCGGCCAGCGCCACGTCCACGAAGACGCCGAGGAACCTGCCGTGCACCGCGGCCCGGTGCTCCGGGTCCGGGAAGACCCAGCTGCTCACAGGGTCATCGCGGAAGGCCTCGTCCAGCAGTCGCGCGACAGCGTCCCGGTCCGCCTGGCCGGCCCGGCGTATGTCCAGCACCACGTTCCACACCCTTCACTGAAGTCTCAATGGCCGTGGCAGATCCTAGAGTTGGTGCCGAAACCGGGAAAAGCCCTGTTCCGGCACCATGCGATGCCGGAACAGGGCTTGCGCACCGCCCGGGGCGCGCTACGGGCTCACCGCGTGCGCCGCGTGACGAACTCCGCCAGCGCCAGCAGCCCGCCCGCCGCGCCGAGGTCCGGCACGGCCCGGGACAGCTGCTGCACCGCCCGGCCCATCCGGTCCGCGGCATGGGCCTGCGCCCAGTCCCGTCCGCCGGCCCGGTCCACCGCGTCGGCCGCCCGCTGTACGTCGTCCCCCGCCATGGGTCCGGCGTACAGCGCGGCGAGCTCCTCGCCGGCCGCGGTGCCCGAGGTGAGCGCGGCCACGACGGGCAGGGACTTCTTGCGGGCGAGCAGATCGGCCCCGGCGGGCTTGCCGGTGTGCCCCGGGTCGCCCCAGATGCCGATCAGGTCGTCGATCAGCTGGAAGGCGAGGCCCGCCTCGCGGCCGAAGGCGTCCATGGCGTCGACCTCCTCCGGCCCGGCGCCCGCGTAGAGCGCACCGAGCGCGCAGGCGCAGCCCAGCAGGGCCCCGGTCTTGGCCGTGGCCATGACCAGGCACTCGTCGAGGGAGACGTGCCGGCGCTGTTCGAAGGCGCAGTCGGCCTGCTGCCCCGCGCACAGCTCGACCATGCAGGCCGCGAGCCGGGCGGAGGCCGCCGCCGAGGCGGGGTGCGGGTCCTGCGCGAGGAGTTTCAGGGCGAGCGCCATCACGGCGTCGCCCGTGATCACCGCGTCCGGGATCCCGAACACCGTCCAGGCCGTGGCCCGGCCGCGCCGGGTGACGTCCTTGTCGATCACGTCGTCGTGCAGCAGCGTGAAGTTGTGGGCGAGCTCCACGGCCACGGCCGCCCGCACCGCGGCGCCGCCGGCCGCGGCATCCTCTCGCCGGAGGGCCCGGGCGGCGGCCAGCACCAGGGCGGGCCGGATGGCCTTGCCCGCCGGGGCCGCGGCGGGCGTGCCGTCCGCGTGCTCCCAGCCGAAGTGGTACATCGCCACGCGCCGCATCCCGCCGGGCAGGCTCCCGACCGCGCGGCGCAGCTCCGGGTCGACCGTTTCCCTCGTCCGTTCCAGCAGGGCGGCGGCCTCGGCCTCCTGCCCCTCGCCGGTCGCGATCGCCTCAGTGGCGCCCATGGCGTGCCCCCTGTCCCCGGTGCTCCTCGGCCGGCCGGTCAGTGCCGGCGGGCGATCTCGACGTTCTCCAGGATGCCGAGCGCGTCCGGCACCAGCACCGCGGCGGAGAAGTAGGCCGTGACCAGGTAGGAGATGATCGCCTGCTCGCTGATGCCCATGAACCGCACCGACATGCTCGGCTCGATCTCGTCCGGGATGCCCGGCTGGTGCAGGCCGATCACGCCCGACTCCTCCTCACCGGTGCGCATGCAGAGGATGGACGTCGTCCGGGCCTCGCTGATCGGGATCTTGTTGCACGGGAAGATCGGCACCCCGCGCCAGGCCTGGAGCGTGCGGCCGCCGACCTCGACCGGGTCGGGGTACACCCCGCGCTTGTTGCACTCGCGGCCGAAGGCGGCGATGGCCTCGGGGTGCGCGAGGAACATCCTGGACCCGCGGCGCATGCTGAGCAGCTGGTCCATGTCGTCGGGGGTGGGACCGCCGTCGTGCGGCTGGATGCGCTGGTCGTACTCCGCGTTGTGGAGCAGGCCGAACTCGGGGTTGTTGACCATCTCGTGCTCCTGGCGCTCGCGCAGCGCCTCGACCGTGAGCCGCAGCTGCTGCTCGGTCTGGTTCATCGGATGGTTGTAGAGGTCGGCGACGCGGGTGTGCACGCGCAGGACGGTCTGGGCGATGGAGAGCTCGTACTCGCGCGGCCTGGCCTCGTAGTCGACAAAGGTGCCGGGCAGGACGGGCTCGCCCTCGTGGCCGGCGGAGAGGTCGATCGCGGCCTCGCCGTAGGCGTTGGTGTGCCGGTCGGGCTGGGAGCGTACGGACTCCACGTGCCGGCGCAGCGAGTCGGCACGGTCGGCGAGCAGCCGGAAGTCCTCGCGGGTCAGGACGAGGGCGGTGCCGGAGGTGACGGCGCGGGCGGTGTACTCCCAGATGGCGTCGTCGTCGACGAGGGAGTCCTCGCCGAAGTAGGCGCCGTCGGCGACCGTGCGCAGGACCGCGTCCTCGCCGTAGGGGCCGGGGCCGACCTGTTCGATGCGGCCGTGGGCGAGCAGGAAGACCTGGTCGGAGGCGCTGCCGAAGGAGGTCAGTTCCCGGCCGGGCTCGAAGTCGACCTGGCGGCACCGCCGGGCGAGCTCGGTGAGCACGTCGAGGTCCTCGTAGGTGCGCAGCAGCGGGAGCTCGCCGAGCTCGGCCGGGATGACCTGGACCTGGTTCCCGGTCTTGACGAACTCCACGCGTCCGTCGCCGACGGTGTAGCTGAGCCGGCGGTTGACCCGGTAGGTGCCGCCCTGGACGGACACCCACGGGAGCGTCTTCAGGAGCCACCGGTCGGAGATCTCCTGCATCTGCGGTACGGACTTGGTCGTGGTTGCCAAGTTCCGCGCAGCCGAAGTCGCAAGACTCCGCTGGGGGGTCTGGACCTCGGATTCGGAACCTGCCTGGACCGGCATGCGCTTCCCTTTCGATCACTCCGTGGATCTGCGGCAGAAGCCTTTCAGCACCGAACGTGGTGGGACCATTACACAAAAGGGTGGGACTAGTCCGCCGGAGGCTGGGCATCCTCTGGGGTTCAGCCCCCACCGTGCGGCCCTCGATCATTAATTTGCATCGCATAGTCAACTTTCATACGGTGACGGCCATGCGGCTGACCCGATTCACCGACCTGGCCCTGCGCATCCTGATGCGCCTGGCCGTGGCGGAGGAGGACCTGCCCACCACGCGCGACGTGGCGGCGACGATGGAGGTCCCGTACACCCACACGGCCAAGGTGGTGGCCCGGCTCCAGCACCTCGGCCTGGTCGAGGCGCGCCGCGGCCGCGGCGGAGGGCTCGCGCTGACCGCCGCCGGGCGGGCCGCGTCCGTGGGCGGGGTGGTCCGCGAGCTGGAGGGCGCGGGGGACGTCGTGGACTGCGAGGGCGCGACGCCCTGCCCGCTGCGCGGCGCCTGCATCCTGCGGGGTGCGCTGCGCCGGGCCCAGGAGGCCTTCTTCGCCGCGCTCGACCCGCTGAGCGTGTCCGACCTGGTCGCGACGCCCACCGGGCCGCTGCTGCTGGGCATTTCGGGCAGCGGCGCGGCCGGCCGGGCGGCCGACCGGGCCGAAAGTCCCTGACGCTCGGGCCGGTTGGCCGATTCGCGCCGCCCGCAGGGCCGCCTAGGCTGATCGCGGCCCAAAACTTGCATATCAGATACCAGAAAAACTCACACGTACTGCGCCTGTCCCACGCAAGGAGTCACCGATGCTGTCCGAGAAGTCGGCCGAGACCGTCCGCGCCACCCTGCCCGCCGTGGGCGCGGCCGTCGGCGACATCGCGGAGCTCTTCTACACGAAGCTCTTCGCGGCCCACCCGGAGCTGCTGCGCGACCTGTTCAACCGCGGCAACCAGAACGCCGGCCTGCAGAAGCAGGCCCTCGCCGGCTCCATCGCCGCGTTCGCCACCCACCTCGTCGCCCACCCGGACACCCGGCCCGACGTCATGCTGAACCGCATCGCGCACAAGCACGCCTCCCTCGGCGTCACGCGCGGACAGTACGAGGTCGTCCACCGCCACCTCTTCGCGGCGATCGCCGAGATCCTCGGCGAGGCCGTCACCCCCGACGTCGCCGCCGCCTGGGACGAGGTCTACTGGCTGATGGCCAACGCCCTCATCGCCATCGAGGAGCGCCTCTACGCCGAGCAGCAGGTACTCGCCGGCGACGTCTGGCGCCCGTGGACGGTCACCGCCCGGGTGGAGGAGACCGCGGACTGCACCACCTTCCACCTCGCCCCCGCCGACGGCTCCCCCGCGCCCGGCTTCGCCGCCGGCCAGTACGTCTCGGTCCAGGTGGGCCTGCCCGACGGCGCCCGGCAGATCCGCCAGTACAGCCTGTCCTGCGCGCCCGGCTCGCCGGTCCGCACGATCACCGTCAAGCGGATCCACGGCCCGGCCGCCGCCGGCCCCGACGGGGAGGTCTCGAACCACCTGCACGCCGCCGTCGCGGTGGGCGACACCCTGCGCGTCTCCGCCCCGTACGGCGACCTGGTCCTGCGCGGCGGCGCGGCGCCGGTCCTGCTCGCCTCGGCCGGCATCGGCTGCACCCCGATGCTGTCCATGCTGGAGCACCTCGCCGAGACCGGGCACCCGTCCCCGGTCACCGTCCTGCACGCCGACCGCTCCCCCGCCGACCACGCGCTGCGCGCCGACCACCGGGCGCTGACGTACAAGCTGGCCGACGGCACGGCCCGGTTCTGGTACGAGGCCGACGCCGAACCGGGTGACGGCGAGGGGCTGATGGACCTGGCGGACGTCGCGGTGGCCCCGGGCACCCGGGCGTACCTGTGCGGCCCGCTCCCCTTCATGCGGGCGGTACGCGCGCAGCTGCTGGCGAAGGGCGTGCCGGCCGCCGACATCCACTACGAGGTGTTCGGCCCGGACCTGTGGCTGGCCTCCGCGTAAGGGCTGCGGCCCGTGGGGCGGGCGGGCCGGCCGGGACCGCTGTCCGGATCGGCTCGCTCGCCGTACGAACGCCCTAGCCGCGGAAGGAACTCCTCCACTACACCGGAGAGCGATGAGGCGGACACGCAAGGTGACCGCCACGCATCCGGAGAGGAGGCGGCATGGCCGCTCCCATGTCCGCGGACCGGTTCCTCGGCGCCCTGCGGCGCGAGGGACTGACCGTCGTCGAGGTCGGCGCCTGGCGCACCCACAACCGCAACCACAAGGGCCCCTGGGGCCCCGTGCACGGGGTGATGATCCACCACACCGTCACCCACGGCACCTCCCGCACCGTCGAGCTCTGCCGCGACGGTGACGAGGAGCTGCCGGGCCCGCTCTGCCACGGGGTGATCACCAAGGACGGCCGGGTCCACCTGGTCGGCTACGGCCGGGCCAACCACGCCGGCGCGGGCGACTCCGACGTCCTGGCGGCGGTGATCGCGGAGAAGCGCCTCCCGCCGGACCACCGCGCGAACACCGACGGCAACCGCCACTTCTACGGCTTCGAGTGCGAGAACCTCGGCGACGGCGAGGACCCCTGGCCGGCGGCACAGCTCGACGCGATGGCCCGGGCGGCGGCCGCGGTGTGCCGCGTGCACGGCTGGACCGAGCGCTCGGTGATCGGCCACCTCGAATGGCAGCCGGGGAAGATCGACCCGGCGGGCTTCACGATGGACGCCTTCCGCGCGCGGGTCGGCGAGCGCCTGAAGTAGCGGCCCCGGCGCGGTCCGGCGCCGGCCCGTGCCGGCAGGCGCCGACAATGGACGGGTGAACCGCCCCGTGAACCCCGAGCCGCTCCTGCGCCCGCGCCCGCCCTCCCCCGTCCAGGAGGTCCGCGACGAGCGGTTCGAACGCCGGGGCGTACGGCTGCTGCTCAAGCGGGACGACCTCGTCCATCCGGAGCTGCCCGGCAACAAGTGGCGCAAGCTCGCGCCGAACCTGCGGGCCGCGGTGGCGGCCGGACACCGGGAGCTGGCCACCTTCGGCGGGGCGTACTCCAACCACCTGCGGGCCACCGCCGCCTCGGGGCGGCTGCTCGGGCTCGGCACCGTCGGCATCGTGCGCGGGCACGAGCTCGCCGGGCAGCCGCTGAACGACTCGCTCGCGCGGTGCGCCGCGGACGGGATGCGGCTGCACTTCGCGACGCGCGGCGACTACCGGCGCAAGGGTGAGCCCGAGGTGCTCGCCCGGCTGCTCGACGCGGCCGGCGCGAGCGGGGCGTACGTGGTCCCCGAGGGCGGCAGCAACCCGCTCGCCGTGCGGGGGTGCGTGGAGCTGGGGCACGAGCTGCGGGGCGGTTCGGACACGGTCGCGGTGGCCTGCGGCACCGGCGGGACCCTGGCCGGCCTGGCCGCCGGCCTCGGCCCGGGGCAGCGGGCGCTCGGGGTGCCGGTGCTGGCCGGCGGGTTCCTTGCGGCGGAGATACGTTCCCTCCAGGAGCGGGCCTTCGGGGGGCCGGCCGGGGAGTGGAGCCTGGCCGAGGGCTTCGACCACGGCGGCTACGCCCGTGTCCCGGCCGCCCTCGAATCCTTCGCCGCCGACTTCGAGGCCCGGCACGGCCTGCCGGTCGAGCGCATCTACGTGGCGAAGCTGCTGTGGGCCCTGACGGCCCTGGCCGAAGCGGGCTCCTTTGCCCGCGGCACCTCCGTCACGGCCGTAATCACCGGCCGCCCGTAACCGCTGCGCGCAGCGGCAGCCGGGGCCGGGCCGGGCCGGACGGGTCAGGGGGGGTCCTCGCGGTAGGCGGCTGCCTCCTCCAGGTCCAGGCGGCGCAGCAGGCCCCGCAGCATCTCGTCGTCGATGCGGCGACGGTCCCGCAGGGAGACGAAGACCTCGCGCTCCGCCTCGATCATCTCCCGCGCCAGCCGCCGGTAGACGTCATCGGCTGATTCCCCCGTGACCGCATTGACCTCACCCAGCCGCTCCCACACCGCGTTGCGCCGCCGCTCCAGCACCGTCCGCAACCGCTCCGCGAGCGGCGGCGCGAGCGCGTTCTCCGGGGCGGCGAGCAGCTCGGCGAGCCGCTCCTCCGCCGCCCGCGAGGCCTCGCTCTGGGCCTGGGCCTCGGCGAGCGTCTGCTCCTTGGCGTCCCGCGGCGGCAGCCGCAGCAGCCGGATCAGCGGCGGCAGCGTCAGCCCCTGCACGACCAGCGTGCCGATCACGGTGGTGAAGGTGAGGAACAGGATGAGGTTGCGGTGCGGCACGCCCATCGGCACCGAGAAGGCGATCGCCAGCGACACCACGCCCCGCATCCCCGCCCAGCCGACCACCACCGGCGCCTTCCAGGTGGTCTCCGGCTCCCGCAGCCGGATCCGCTCGGAGAACCACCGGGGGACGAAGGTCGCGGGGAAGACCCACACGAACCGGGAGACGACCACCACCGCGAAGACCGCCACCGCGTACCAGGCGGCCTGCCCGCCCTCGTACTCCCCGAGCCCCCTCAGCACGACCGGCAGCTGCAGCCCGATCAGCGCGAAGACCACCGACTCCAGGATGAAGGCGACCATCTTCCACACCGCCTCCTCCTGGAGCCGCGTCGCGAAGTCCACCTCCCAGTTGCGGTGCCCGAGGTAGAGGGCGACCACGACCACCGCGAGGACGCCCGAGGCGTGCACCCGCTCGGCCGCCGCGTACGCCACGAACGGGATCAGCAGCGACAGCGTGTTCTGCAGCAGCGGCTCCCGCAGCCGCTTGCGCAGGTGGTGGATCGGCACCATCAGCAGCAGGCCCACCCCGACGCCGCCGACCGACGCGAGCAGGAACTCGGCGATCCCGCCCGCCCAGCCGACACCGGCGCCGACCGCCGCGGCCAGCGCCACGTTGTACGCGGTGATGGCGGTGGCGTCGTTGACCAGGGACTCCCCCTGGAGGATGGTCGTGATCCGGTTCGGCAGCCCGAGCCGGCGGGCGATCGCGGTCGCTGCGACCGCGTCGGGCGGCGCGACCACCGCGCCCAGCACCAGCGCCACCGGCAGGGACAGCCCGGGCACCGCCAGGTACGCCGCGTACCCGACGGCCAGCGTCGCGAACAGCACGTACCCGACCGACAGCAGCGCGACGGGCCGGACGTTCGCCCGCAGGTCCAGGTAGGAGCTGTCCACCGCGGCCGTGTACAGCAGCGGCGGGAGCAGCAGCGGCAGCACGATGTGCGGGTCGAGCGTGTACGGGGGCACTCCGGGGACGTACGAGGCCGCGAGCCCCGCGGCGACCAGCAGCAGGGGCGCCGGCACCGGGATGCGGCGCGCGAACCCCGCGACGGCAGCGCTCACCGCCACCAGCGCCACCAGCGGCAATACCTCCATCGAAGATCCACCCTCGCTCGTCGTGACCGATCGGCCTTCGTCCTGCGGCGCCCGCACGTCAGTACGCTGGCCATCATGAGCGAGTGCACCCACGTTCCCGAACTGCCGCGCCCCGAGCCCGTCCCGAGTGCCCAGACCTGCCCCGAATGTCAGGTCCTCGGCAGTCACCCGGTGCAGCTGCGGATGTGCCTGGGATGCGGGTACGTGGCGTGCTGCGACTCCTCCCCGCACCGGCACGCCACCGCGCACTACCATGCGACGGGCCATCCGGTGATGCGCAGCTTCGAACCGGGCGAGACCTGGCGGTGGTGCTACGTGGACGGTTCGATCGTCTGAGGCGGGGTAGTTCAACCCTCCGCCGGTTCCCCTGATTTGGGCCCGCCGACCCCTAGCCACTGTGCGTGCCGATGGGCATACCATCGGTCACCGGCCGTAGGCACGGGCGTCCGGGACGGGTGTGATGAGGGGTGCCGCGACACGATCGCCCGGATCGCGGTAGCGTCACCGGCGAACAGAGCTCGTACCACCTTGGAGGTGAGGGTGTCCCAGATCGCAGGCGAGCCCGGGACTCAGGACTTCGTGGAAGTCCGGCTGCCCGCTGCGGGTGCCTACCTGTCGGTGCTGCGAACGGCCACGGCCGGCCTCGCGGCACGTTTGGACTTCACCCTCGACGAGATCGAGGACCTCCGCATCGCGGTGGACGAGGCCTGCGCGATCCTGCTCCAGCAGGCCGTGCCGGGCTCCGTCCTCAGCTGCGTGTTCCGGCTGGTCGACGACTCGCTGGAGGTGACGGTCTCGGCGCCGACCACCGACGGCCGCGCACCGGAGCGCGACACGTTCGCCTGGACCGTCCTGTCGGCGCTGGCCGGCAAGGTCGAGTCCACGGTCGGGGACGACCGTACGGTGAGCATCAGCCTCTACAAACAGCGCGGCGCGGGTCCAGGCCCGGCGTGAGCGGCGGGGAGATCCCGGTGCGGGGCGGGGATCGGCCCCGGGTACGGCACGAGGTCGACGGCGGCATCCCGGAGCAGCAGCAGGCCCGGCCGCACCCGGCTGACGCGGATGCGGACAACGGCTTTTTGGACTCGGCGGAGCGACGGGCGGGCCCCATGAGCGAGAACCAGCACGAAGAACCACAGGCGTCCCAGCCACCCGCGGCCGCCGCCACGGCGGCGGACCGGTCCGCAGACCGGGCCGGGGCCCAGGACGCGGATGCGGAGACGGCCCGGGACGCCTACGCCGCGGACGCGGACCTGGGTCCGGAGTTCCCGGTGCCCCCGCCGCTGCCCGATCCGCGCGACCGCAGCGGCGCGCGGGCGCTGTTCGTCGAGCTGCGGGCGCTGCCCGACGGCTCGCCGGAGAAGGCGGAGCTGCGCAACCGGCTCGTACGGATGCACCTGCCGCTGGTCGAGCACCTGGCACGGCGGTTCCGCAACCGCGGCGAGCCGCTCGACGACCTGACGCAGGTCGCGACGATCGGCCTGATCAAGTCGGTGGACCGGTTCGACCCGGACCGCGGGGTCGAGTTCTCGACGTACGCGACACCGACCGTGGTCGGGGAGATCAAGCGGCACTTCCGCGACAAGGGCTGGGCGGTCCGGGTCCCGCGGCGGCTGCAGGAGCTGCGGCTGTCACTGACCACGGCGACGGCCGAGCTGTCCCAGCAGCACGGCCGCTCCCCCACGGTGCACGAGCTGGCCGAGCGGCTGGGGATCTCCGAGGAGGAGGTGCTGGAGGGGCTGGAATCGGCCAATGCCTACAGCACGCTCTCGCTGGACGTCCCGGACACCGACGACGAGTCGCCGGCGGTGGCGGACACCCTGGGCGCGGAGGACGAGGCGCTGGAGGGCGTCGAGTACCGGGAGTCGCTCAAGCCGCTGCTGGAGGGGCTGCCGCCGCGGGAGAAGCGGATCCTGCTGCTGCGGTTCTTCGGCAACATGACCCAGTCGCAGATCGCGCAGGAGGTCGGCATCTCGCAGATGCACGTCTCCCGCCTGCTGGCCCGCACCCTGGCCCAGCTGCGCGAGAAGCTGCTGGTCGAGGAGTAGGCGGCGCCCGCATCAACGCCGACGGGGCGTGCACGAGTCCGACGACCCGTGCACGCCCCGTCGGCGTTGGTGCGGGAAGGCTCGGAAGCCTCAGGACACCTCAGGAAGAGGACGACGGCCCGATGCCCAGGGCCTCGGTGGCCGTCGGGTTCACCAGCAGGGCCACGACGGCGACCGCGGCCGCGGCCAGCGCCGCGGCGGCGGCGATCATCGCGCCGCCGGTGGTGTAGAGGGTCCAGGCCACGGGCAGCGCCATCAGCTGGGTGATCAGTGCGGGGCCGCGGCTCCAGCGCCGGCCGAGCCGCAGCCCGCGGGCCGCGACCAGGGGCAGCGCGGCCAGCGCGATCAGGGTGATCCCGCCGGTCTCGGCCTGCTGCGGGGAGTCGGGGTCGCCGGCCAGCCCCACGAACAGCATGTAGATGCCGAGGCCGGCGAGCGCCAGGCCTTCGAGGGCGGTGAGCGCGGCGGCTGCGGTGAGCCGGCCGGGCAGGGGGGCGGTCGGCCGGTCCGGGGCGGGGGTGGGCTTCGTACTCACCCCAGCAGGGTAGCCGCGCGGCCCCGGGGGCGGAGGGGACGGGCAGTATCGGAGCGGTACCGGCGGGTCGGTAGGCTGGCGTTCATGCGTGCACTCCTCGTGGCCAACCCAGCAGCGACGACCACCAGTGCGCGCACGCGCGACGTCCTCACCCACGCGCTGGCCAGCGAGATGAAGCTGGAGGCGGTGACCACCGAGTACCGGGGGCACGCCCGGGACCTGGGGCGCAGGGCCGCGGAGAACGGCGTCGACCTCGTCGTGGCGCTGGGCGGCGACGGCACCGTCAACGAGGTGGTCAACGGGCTGCTGCACGAGGGCCCGGATCCGGACCGGCTGCCGCGGCTCGCGGTGGTTCCCGGCGGCTCCACCAATGTGTTCGCCCGGGCGCTCGGGCTGCCCAACGATGCGGTCGAGGCGACGGGCGCGCTGCTGGACGCGCTGCGCGAGCACCGCGAGCGGACGGTCGGGCTGGGCCTGGCGGCCGGCGCCCCGGGCACGGAGGACGAGTCGGTCCCGTCCCGCTGGTTCACGTTCTGCGCGGGCTTCGGCTTCGACGCGGGTGTCGTGGGGCGGGTCGAGCAGCAGCGCGAGCGCGGCAAGCGTTCGACGCACGCTCTGTATGTACGACAGCTGATGCGCCAGTTCTGGGAGGAGCCGAACCGGCGGCACGGCACGGTGACGCTGGAGCGTCCCGGCGCGGATCCCGTGACGGACCTGGTGCTGTCGATAGTCTGCAACACCTCGCCATGGACGTACCTGGGCAATCGGCCCCTGTATGCATCCCCGGAGGCGTCGTTCGACACCGCACTTGACGTACTGGCGCTCAGCCGTTTGTCAACTCCGGCCGTCGCGCGGTACGCCGCACAGCTCCTGACCTCGACTCCTGAGCGCGGTCCGCACGGCAAGCATGCCGTGTCTCTGCACGATCTGACCGACTTCACCTTGCATTCGAAGGTTCCGCTTCCTTTCCAGATGGACGGAGACCACCTGGGTCTGCGCACCAGCGTTCGGTTCACAGGCGTTCGCCGTGCACTGCGTGTGATTGTGTGAGTAGAAGGGCCCAAAGTCCTTTCAGTCGAACGTTTACGCGCCAATCCACCCTCAAGATGTAGGGCTGTGACCTAGTAGACACCGACGAATCAAAAAAAACTTTCCGGAAGGGGTTGTATCCCCGTCCGAGGTTTGCGAATCTCTTCATGGCGATCGGGGCAGCCCGCAGAACCGGCTCCCGGACAGACCGCCAGAACCCCTCCACGAATCTCGACTGACCTTCCGCTTAGCCGGGCGGTCGCCCTTCCCTCACGGGGGGATTCGTGAAAGCGTTCACATTCACAAGCAACCTGCCCGCAATACAAGGAGATGGAGCAGCCATGGACTGGCGTCACAACGCCGTTTGCCGCGAGGAAGACCCGGAACTCTTCTTCCCCATCGGCAACACCGGTCCTGCGCTGCTGCAGATCGAGGAAGCCAAGGCCGTCTGCCGCCGCTGCCCCGTCATGGAGCAGTGCCTGCAGTGGGCGCTCGAGTCCGGCCAGGACTCCGGCGTCTGGGGCGGTCTCAGCGAGGACGAGCGCCGCGCCATGAAGCGCCGCGCCGCTCGCAACCGGGCGCGCAACGCCAGCGCCTGACATCGACTTTCGAGCCTCGAGCCGCAGCGCGTAGTAACACCTGATAGCGCTCAGCACCGTGCTCTCGAGCCCCGGATCGAACCGCCCCGGCCACCGCCGGGGGCGGTTCCGGTCCGGGGCTCAGTGCTGTACGGCGTAGCTCGGCACCGGCACCTCACCGCAGGGCCCGTCACTTTCCGTGACGGGCCTTCGTGCTGCTGCAGCGCTACTTCTGCGTGCTGACCGGTACGTCGAGGACGACCTTGGTGCCGCGCGGCTCCGCCCGGACCATGTCGAACGTGCCGCCGAGCTCGCCCTCGACCAGGGTCCGGACGATCTGGAGGCCCAGGTTCCCGGCGCGCTGCGGGTCGAAGCCCTCGGGCAGGCCGGAGCCGTCGTCGAGGATCGTGATCAGCAGCCGGCCGTCGGTGCGGCCGGTGCCGCTGCGGGCCGCGGTCACCTCGACGGTGCCGCCCTCCCCCTGGGTGAAGGCGTGTTCCAGGGCGTTCTGGAGGATCTCCGTCAGGACCATCGACAGCGGAGTGGCCACCTCCGCGTCCAGGATCCCGAACCGTCCGACCCGCCGGCAGTCCACCTTGCCCGGGGAGATCTCCGCGACCATCGCGATCACGCGGTCGGCGATCTCGTCGAACTCGACGCGCTCGTCCAGGTTCTGCGAGAGGGTCTCGTGCACGATCGCGATCGAACCGACGCGGCGCACGGCCTCGTTGAGCGCCTCACGGCCGCCCTCGGAATCCATCCGCCGGGCCTGCAACCGCAACAGTGCGGCCACGGTCTGGAGGTTGTTCTTCACCCGGTGGTGGATCTCCCGGATGGTCGCGTCCTTGGTGATCAGTTCGCGTTCGCGACGGCGCAGCTCCGTGACGTCGCGGCACAGCACGAGCGAGCCGATCCGGGTGCCCTTGGGCTTCAGCGGAATGGCGCGCAGCTGGATCACCCCGCCGTTGCCCTCGACCTCGGTCTCCCTGGGGGCCCAGCCGCTGGCGAGCTTGACGAGCGCCTCGTCGACGGGACCGCGGGAGGGGGCGAGCTCGGCGGTGGTGGTGCCCAGGTGCTGCCCGACGAGGTCGGAGGCGAGCCCGAGCCGGTGGTACGCCGACAGCGCGTTCGGGGAGGCGTACGTGACGACCCCGTCGGCGTCGAGCCGCATCAGGCCGTCCCCGACGCGCGGGGAGGCGTCCATGTCGACCTGCTGGCCGGGGAACGGGAAGGCGCCCGCCGCGATCATCTGGGCGAGGTCGGAGGCGGACTGCAGGTACGTCAGCTCCAGCCGGCTCGGTGTACGCACCGTGAGCAGGTTGGTGTTGCGTGCGATCACACCGAGGACGCGGCCCTCGCGCCGCACCGGGATGGACTCGACGCGGACGGGCACCTCCTCGCGCCACTCCGGGTCGCCCTCGCGCACGATCCGGCCCTCGTCGAGCGCGGCGTCGAGCAGGGGGCGCCGGCCGCGGGGCACCAGGTGGCCGACCATGTCGTCCTGGTAGGACGTCGGGCCGGTGTTGGGGCGCATCTGTGCGACCGAGACGTACCGCGTGCCGTCGAGGGTGGGCACCCACAGCACGAGGTCGGCGAAGGACAGGTCGGAGAGCAGCTGCCACTCCGAGACCAGCAGGTGGAGCCACTCCAGGTCGGTTTCACCGAGAGCGGTGTGCTGGCGTACGAGGTCGTTCATGGAGGGCACGGGGCGAGCGTACCTCGGGCTCGGGCCATGACTTTCCCCACGGCGACTACTGGGGAGTATCCAGGAAGGGGTGACTCCGCGTACTGTTGGAGGAAGTGACGGGTTTCGCCGGCCCGTCCTTGGATGGACAGAACTGAATGGTCTAGTCCACAATTGGCGTACGCTTCCGCCCTCCCCGCACAGGAGGACGGGATCGAGGCGGCCGCGCGCTCTGCCCTGACCGCGCAGGCAGCCTCCCAACCGGCCGCGGGAACCGCACACCCGTCGGCCGTTAGTACTCCGGGCTACGGTGCCGGGCGGGTTGAGGGTCCCGCCCCGGCACCGTGGCCCAGAGGAACTTCCGCCGCTTTCCCGCTCCCGCCGCTTTCGCCGCCGTCAGTGCGGCCAGGCGCGTATCGCCAGCTCCGCGACCGCTTCGAGCTCCTCGCGCGTCGCCCCGTCGCGCGACTGCTGGGACATCCCCTGGAGGACCGCCCCCGCATACCGGGCCAGCGCCGTCGTGTCGGTGTCCGCGGGCAGGACGCCGGCGGCCACGTCCGCCCGGATCCGGCGCTCGAACAGCTCGATGTTGGCCGCGCGCCGCTCGCGCAGGGCCTCGGCCACCTCCTGCGAGGTGGTGTTCACGGCCGCGCTGATCACCATGCAGCCCGGCGGATGGGCCGGGTCGGTGTAGACCTCGGCCGCCTCGTGCAGGATGCGCTCCAGGGCGGCGCGGGCCGTGGGCTCCTCGGCGAGGGCGACGGAGGCGAAGTCCCCGTACCGGCCGCCGTAGACCGCCACGACCTCGCCGAAGAGCTTGCGCTTGTCACCGAAGGCCGCGTACAGGCTGGGGGCGCTGATGCCCAGCGCGCCGGTCAGGTCGGAGATCGACGTCGCCTCGTAGCCGTTCTCCCAGAAGGCGAACATCGCCTTGTCCAGGGCGGCGTCACGGTCGAAGGAGCGGGGCCTGCCGCGCTGTCCGGTCACCATGCAAAGATTCTATAGCGCCCGCTACGAAATCTGGTACGGTCCCGTCCTGTAGTTCTGTAGCGACCACTAGAGAAATGCGAAGGGGGGCGCGTCATGGGCGTGCTCGACGGCAGGACGGCACTGGTCACGGGCGGCAGCCGGGGGATCGGACGGGCGGTGGCCCAGCGGCTCGCACGCGACGGGGCGCTCGTCGCCGTGCACTACGGCAGCAACGAGCAGGCGGCGAAGGAGACGGTGGCCTCGATCGAGGCGGCCGGCGGCCGGGCCTTCGCGATCGGGGCGCGCCTCGGCGTCCCGGGCGACGCCCAGGCGCTGTGGGCGGCGTACGAGGCCCACCCGCTCCACACCGAGCAGGTCGACGTCCTGGTGAACAACGCGGGCGCGGCGGCCTTCGCCGGCATCGCGGACACGGACGAGGAGACCTACGACCGGGTGCACGCGCTCAACGCGAAGGCACCCTTCTTCATCATCCGGCACGGGCTCCCGCGGATGCCGGACGGCGGCCGGATCGTGAACGTGACCGGCACCCCCGAGATCGCGCTGCCCGCGATCCTGGCCACCATCACGGCGAAGGGCGCGACGAACACCCTGACCCGCTCGCTGGCGGCCGCGCTGGCCCCGCGCGGGATCACCGTGAACTCGGTGGGCCCCGGCGTCATCGAGACCGATCTGAACGCGGGCTGGCTGGCGGATCCCGCGGCGCGGGCCCACGTCTCCGCGCGCTCGGTCTTCGGCCGGGTGGGCACGGCCGAGGAGGTCGCGGACGTGGTGGCCTTCCTGGCCTCGCCGGACTCCCGCTGGGTGACGGGCCAGCACCTGGACGCGACCGGGGGGCTGCAGCTCGCCCTGATGTGACGGGCGGTCGCGGGGCGGGACGCGAGGGGTGGAGCCCGTGCGTCCCGCCCGACGGGAGGCCGGGGGCGGGGATCGGGACGACGATGGAACGGGGCCGAATTTTCCGGGCCGCAGGCGTCCCGGCTCTGCTAGATTGGTCTATACCACACCAGCACCCACCCCTCCAGATCGGCAGGCCCCGCGTGGAAGTTGTCATCGTCCCGGACGCCAAGGCAGGCGGCGAGCTCATCGCGGAGGCCATGGCCGCCCTGGTCCGCCGCACGCCCGACGCCCTGCTCGGTGTGGCGACCGGCTCCACCCCGCTGCCCGTCTACGAGGCCCTGGCCGCCAAGGTGCGGGCCGGCGAGGTCGACGTCTCCCGGGCCCGCGTCTGCCAGCTCGACGAGTACGTGGGCCTGCCTGCCGGGCACCCCGAGTCCTACCGCGCCGTGGTACTCCGCGAGGTGGTCGAGCCCCTCGGCCTGTCCGAGGCCTCCTTCATGGGCCCCGACGGCACCGCCGAGGACCTCCCGGCCGCCTGCGCCGCGTACGACCGCGCCCTCGCCGAGGCCGGCGGCGTCGACCTGCAGCTGCTGGGCATCGGCACCGACGGGCACATCGGCTTCAACGAGCCGTGCTCCTCGCTCGCCTCCCGAACCCGGATCAAGACGCTGACGGAGCAGACCCGCGTCGACAACGCGCGCTTCTTCGACGACGACCTGGAGCAGGTGCCGCACCACGTCATCACCCAGGGCATCGGCACCATCCTCGACGCCCGCCACCTGGTGCTGCTCGCCACCGGCGAGGGCAAGGCCGAGGCCGTCGCACAGACCGTCGAGGGCCCGCTGTCCGCGCTGGTCCCGGCCTCCGCGCTGCAGCTGCACCCGCACGCGACCGTCGTCGTGGACGAGGCCGCCGCCTCCAAACTGAAACTGGCGGACTACTTCCGCCACACCTACGCCAACAAGCCCGCCTGGCAGGGGCTGTAAGCCCGTAGGCCCGAAAGACCTGGCGGCTCCGGGCGCCGCAGGGCCGGGCCGGCGCCGTCAGCGCGTCGGGCCCGGCCCTTCCGCGTCCTTGTCCTCCTCTGCGGCTGCATCTGCGTCCGCATCTGCGTCCGCGTCCGCGTCCGCCGGCGGGCGCAGGGGGAGGTCGGCCTGCCAGGTCGTGGCGCTCGCCCTGGTCGGTACGGGGCCCCGCGCGGCCTCCGCGCGCCAGGCGTCCGCGAGCTCCGCGGGGAAGCGCCGCCCGCTGCGCGTCAGGACGACCCCGGGCGCGAGTTCCACCTCGTCGCCCGGGCGGAACGGGCGGTCCGCGCCCGGCGGCAGCTGCGCCCAGGGCCCGGGCCCGCCGCGCTTCCCGGCGGTGCGCATCCGCGTCCCGTACCGGCTGACGTCGCGGACCAGCACCGCGCCGCCCTGCGCGGAGACCGTCACGTGGGTGCGGCTGACCTGGGCCGCCACCTCGGGCGACAACAGGCTGTGCAGGGCGATGCCCTCCGGCCCGGGGAAGCGCCCCACCTGCGCCCGCGCCCCCTCGTCCAGCGTGTACCGGGCGACGCAGGACCCGTCCACCACCGCCTTCAGCTGGGTCGTGCCGCGGCGCGGGCCGTCGTCCGCGAGCGGGGCGCCGTGCAGCTCGCAGGTCGGTGCGCCCCCGCGCATGCGGGGCAGCAGGACCCGGTCGCCCGTGCGGCTGTCGTACAGGGAGCAACGGGGCTCGGGGCAGCGCCAGTTCCGCGTGAGCACCTGGGTCAGGGGCGTGCGGGCCGGGCCGAGCAGTCCCTGCTTCTTCAGCGCGGCGAACTCCATGTGGCGGGAGATGTCCGCCGCCGAGCGGACCCCCATGTCCATCGCGACGAGGGCGACCGATCCGTCGGGGCGGGGCTCGGGGCGCAGGAACTGCCAGGTGTTGCCCTGGATCCAGGCGTGTTCGGCGCGGTGGTCGACGAAGTGGTCGCCGGTCACCACGCGCAGGCCCGTCATCCGGGCGAGCTCCAGGATCCGCTCGTCGGCGTCGCCGACCTCCTCCACCAGCTCCTCGGCCACCCAGCGGCGCAGCCGGCGGACGTCCTCCGGATCGGTGAACTCCGCGTGCCCGCCCAGCAGGCTCGCGTCGGCGACCGCGTACGCCGAGACGTCCGGGTCCCCGGTGGCCTCCATCAGGGCGCGCACGACGAGCCCGAGCCGCAGCAGGGACCGCGGTCCCCGGGGCCCGATGTCCGTGCGGCGCACGATGTTGGAGAGGTCGATGAGGTAGTCGGCCGTCTCGGCCGAGGCGGCCAGGTGGCGTTCCACAGGTGTGCCTCCGTCAGCGCTGCCGCGGATTCCGCGGTTTCCCGTCGGCGTCGTCGTGGCCAGATATAGCATCACCGGCGTGACGACGGAGGGTGATCGCATCAACACCACAGGTCGAGGACGCCCGTTGGCGGGGCTCGGCCCCGAGGACCCCCGGGAGGTGGCCGGTTACCGGCTCCTGGCACGGATCGGCGAGGGCGGGATGGGTTCGGTGTACCTGTCCCGGACCCGCGGCAACCAGCCCGTGGCCCTGAAGGTGATCCGCCGGGAGTACGCGGAGGATCCGGGGTTCCGGCGCCGCTTCGAACAGGAGGCCCTGGCGGCCCGGCAGGTGCACGGCTACCACATCGTCCCGGTCGTCGACCACGACACGGGCGGGCCCCGGCCGTGGCTGGCCACCGCGTACGTGCCCGGGCTGCCGCTGGACGAAGTGCTGGACCTGCACGGGCCGCTGCCGATGACCACGGTGCTCCAGCTCGTCGGGTGCGCGGCCGAGGCGCTCCAGGCGGTGCACAAGGCCGGGGTGATCCACCGCGACCTGAAACCCGGCAACGTGCTCATCGGCTCGGACGGGCCGTGGGTCATCGACTTCGGGATCGCGCGCGCCGCCGACGCCGCCCGGCTCACCCGCAGCGGGGGCTTCATCGGCACGCCGCAGTTCATGTCGCCGGAGCATGCGGGCGGGCTGCCGCTGACGCCCGCGACGGACGTCTTCTCGCTCGGCCTGATCGCCGCGGTGTGCGCGACCGGCCGCCATCCGTACGGCGAGGCCGGGGCCATCACCGTGGCCACGCAGATCGCCAACACCGCGACCCGGCCGCCCGATCTGAGCGGGTACCCGGAGCCGCTGCGCGGCATCCTGCGGGACTGCCTGGCCGCCGATCCCGCCGCCCGGCCCACGCCGTCGGCACTGGCCGGGCTGTGCCAGGACCTGAGCGGGCGGCCGCTGCGCGACTTCGCCGGCTGGCTGCCCGGGCCGGTGGCGCAGGACATCGCCCGGCGGGAGCGCGAGTCGCAGGCGCGGGCGCAGGCGGAGACGGCGGCGCCACAGGCTCCGGCCGGGTACGGCGGCGGGACCACGCAGCCGCCGTACGCGCCGGGCCCGGCCACCGGTTCGGCCCCGTACGGCGCGGCGGGCACCGAGGCGGGCGCCGCCGGTACGGGGGCCGCCGGTACGGGGGCTGCGGGGCCTTCGACCGCCGGCCCGGCGGCCGGGGGTACCGCCGGCGGGCGGCCGCTGCCGCCGCAGGCCGCCCCGTACGCACCCGGCCCGGGCGGGGGCGCCGGAACCGGGGGCTGGGGTCCGCCGCCCGGAACCGGCACCGGCACCGGCGCGGGCGCCGCACCGCAGGCAGGACCACCGGCCCCGCCCGCCCCGCCGGCGCACCGCGGCGCGCGGCCGCTGACCCTGGGCGTCACCGCGCTGGCCCTGCTCGCCCTGACGGCCGGCGGGTACGTGTACCTGCGCGACGAGACCCCGGACAAGGGCGCGGACCGGGGCGCCGCCGGGCAGCCGGCCGCCCCGGGCACGGGCGCGCAGTCCCCCGCCGCGAGCCCGTCCGCCTCCGGAAGCGCCTCCCCGAGCCCGGCGGCCGCCACGGCGTCCGCCGCCGCCCCCAAGGGCAAGACGTACAAGGTGGTCTTCGAGAACCAGGCCTTCGCCCTGCGCTGGCCGTCCACCGGCTACACGCAGTTCGACCTTGACACGCCCAGCGCCTTCCCGTCGGGCGCGCAGAACAGCCGGATCGAGCTGACGTACGCCACGGTCGGCGGGCCGCCCAACAACCACGAGATCGTCTTCGCCACCCCCACCGGCCTGAGCGACTCCCCCGCCCCCGACGCCTGCCGCACGGCGGTGGGCGCCAATGCGCTCTCCGGCCGGCTGGACGCCGCGACCATCGAGAAGGAGCTCACCGCGGGCCGGATGCTGTGCACCATCACCCTCGAAGGCAAGCTCGCGATGATGCAGATCGACCGGGTCGAGCCGAACGACGGCAAGCCCGAGTTCTTCACCCGGCTGACCGTGTGGAGCATGTCCTGACCCTCCCGCAACACCCGTGCCCCCGAAAGGTGTCCGGGGGCACGGGTGCGGACCGGGGGCTGGTCAGACCCCCGCGATGACCTCGGCCGCCGCCCGGCCGCAGACCCGCGCCGCGCCGTGCGTCGCGATGTACAACGCGCCGCGCGGCTCGGCCCGCGGCAGGCCCATCTCGACGACGACGGTGTCCGGGCGGGCCGCGACCAGCGCGTCGACGGCCTCGGCCATCCACGGGTGCCGGTGTGCGTCGCGGACCACCGCGACGACCGTGCGCCCGCCCGCCGCGGCCAGGACCTCCCCCGCCGCAGAGCCCTCGCCGTACACGCCCGACGCGGTCCCCGGCAGCAGCGCGGCCAGCTCGGCGGCCACGCCCCACGGGGTCTCGTCGCCCACCGCGATGTTCGGGGCGGGCGCGAGCGTGGCGACGTACGGCTCGGTGACCGGCGCGGCCGTGCCGTGGACGGCCAGCGCGCGGCGGGCGGCCTCCAGGCCGATGCCGGGCGCGCTCCCCTCCGGCGCGCCCGGCGCGGCGTGGGCGGCCCGTGCCGTACGGGTCCACTCGGCGAGCGCGCGGACCCGGGCGGCGGCGTCGGCGAGCCGCTCCTCGGGCAGCGTGCCCTCCCGTACGGCCGCGACCAGGGCGTCGCGCAGCCGCAGGACGGTGGCCTCGTCGGCGAGCCCGCCGCCGACGCAGATCGCGTCGGCGCCGGCGGCGATGGCCAGGACCGATCCGCGCTCGATGCCGTAGGTCCCGGCGATGGCGTTCATCTCCATGCCGTCGGTGACGATCAGGCCTTCGTAGCCGAGTTCCTTGCGCAGCAGTCCGGTCAGGATCTGCGGGCTGAGGGTGGCCGGACGGGTGGGGTCGAGGGCGGGCACCAGGATGTGCGCGCTCATCACGGCCTTGGAGCCGGCCTCGATGGCGGCCTTGAACGGGACCAGCTCGCGGGCCGCGAGGGTCGCCAGGTCGGCGTCGATGCGCGGCAGGGCGTGGTGGGAGTCGACGTTGGTGTCGCCGTGGCCGGGGAAGTGCTTGGTGCAGGCGGCAACGCCGGCGGCCTGCAGGCCCTCGACGTACGCGGCGGTGTGCCGGGCGGCGAGGCGGGTGTCGGCGCCGAAGGAGCGGACGCCGATGACGGGGTTGTCCGGGTTGGAGTTGACGTCGGCGGACGGGGCCCAGTTGAGGTCGACCCCGCACTCGGCGAGGCGGCGGCCGAGCTCGCGGGCGACGGCGCGGGTCAGGGCGGTGTCGTCGACGGTGCCGAGGGCCAGGTTGCCGGGGAAGGAGGAGCCGCCGCGGACCTCCAGGCGGGTGACGTCGCCGCCCTCCTCGTCGATGGCCACCAGGAGGTCCTCGCGCTCGGCGCGCAGCTGCGCGGTGAGCGCGGCGAGCTGGCCGGGGCCTTCGATGTTGCGGCCGAAGAGGCCGACGGCGGTGAGCCCTTCGGAGACCCGGCGCAGCAGCCAGGTCGGGGCGGTGGTGCCCTCGAAGCCGGGCTGGAGGACGGCGAGCGCGTCCCGGGTGAGGGTGTCGGTGGGCTGCGCAAGGACGGTCATGTGGCGTTATCCCTTCACCGCGCCGGCGGTCATGCCGCCGACGGCCTTGCGCTGGAGGAAGACGAAGATGACGAGGACGGGCACCGCGAAGAGCGAGGAGGCGGCCATCGTGGCGCCCCAGTCGTTGCCGAAGGCGGTCTGGAACTGGGTCAGCCACAGGGGCAGGGTCTGTGCGGACTTGTCCTTGTTGAGGATCAGGACCATCGCGAACTCGTTCCAGGCGGTGATGAAGCCGAAGAGCGAGGTGGACATCAGGCCGGGGGCGAGCAGGGGGAAGATCACCTTGCGGAAGGCCTGGCCGCGGGTGCAGCCGTCGATCTGGGCGGCCTCCTCCAGGGTCACCGGGACGGCGGCGATGAAGCCGCGCAGGGTCCAGATGGTGAAGGGCAGGACCATCACGAAGTAGATCGCGGTCAGCAGGGCGAGGCTGTTCAGCATCTCCGCATCCCGGGCGATCATGTACATGGCGATGACCATGACCTCCCAGGGGGCCATCTGCGCCATCATCACGCCGAGGACGAGGCCCTTGCGGCCCTTGAACTTCATCCGCGCGATCGCGAAGCTCGCGGCGAGGGCCACGAGCAGGGCCAGCACGACGGCCCCGACGGTGATGACCAGGCTGTTCTGCACGTACGTCCAGAACATCTCGACGCCGGTGGCCTTGGTGAAGTTGTCGAGCGTCGGGGTGAAGACGAAGACCGGGTCCTTGGCGAGGATCTGGCCGGACGGCTTGAAGGCCGAGGAGAACATCCAGTAGACGGGGAAGACGAAGACCAGGGCCACGGCCAGCGCGCCGAGGTTCTTCGCGACGGCTCCCGGGCGGACGGGCCGGCGGGTGCGCAGCTTCTGCGTCCCCGCCTTCGGCTTCTGCACCGGCTCGGCGCAGGACGAGGCGGCGGGGGTGGTCTTCGGCGCGGTGGTGGTGCTCACTGCTCCTCCTCCTGCTTCAGGATCAGGCGGAAGTAGAAGGACATGACGACCACGAGCATCACGATCGTCAGGACGGAGATCGCTGCCGCGAGGGCGTAGTGGCCCTGGCTCTGGCCCTCGACGAAGGCGAAGACGGGCAGGGTCTCGGAGGCGCGGTCGGGGCCGCCGCGGTTCATCGCGTACACCTGGGTGAAGGCCTTGAAGACCCAGATCACCTCAAGGAAGGTGGTGACGAGGAAGAACGGCTTGAGGTTCGGGAAGACCACCTGCCAGAAGGTCTGCCAGCCGTTCGCGCCGTCCATCCGCGCCGCCTCGTACAGCTCCGCGCCGACGGTGGTCAGGCCCGCGTACATGTTGAGGGCGACGAAGGGGACGGAGCCCCAGACCACCAGGACGGTGACGATCACCAGGGTGGACCAGCCGGTCTCGAACCAGTTGTGCTGCTCGTAGCCGGAGAAGCCGAGCGTGCGCATGACCCAGTTCATGACGCCGAACTGCTCGTCGAACAGCCACTGGAAGACGGTGACGGACGCGACGATCGGCATCGCCCAGGCCATCACCAGGGCCATGGACAGCACCAGGCGCATCCACGTGCCGAGGCGGTTCAGCAGGAGGCCGAGCAGGCTGCCGATCACCATGATCAGCGCCACGTTGGCCGCCGTGAAGGCGAAGGTGCGGACGACGACGGTCCAGAAGTGGGAGTCGCCCAGCAGCTGGGTGTAGTTCTCCACCCCGTTGAAGGGCGCCTTGCGCTGGATGAACTCGATCTTGTCGACCTTCTGGAACGACAGGATCACGTTCTTGGCCAGCGGGTACAGCAGCAGTGCGGCCATGCTCAGCACGGCCGGGGCGACCAGCACGTACGGCAGCCAGCCCGAGGGGAGCGACTTTCCGGCCTGGTGCGGTGCGTCCTGTGGAGCGGTCGCCGCCCCCTGGGAGTGCACGGTCATGTCTTGGTTTCCTCGCGGTTGACTGTGGCTCCGTGCGCGACCGGGGCGCGGCGGACGCCGAGGGCGCCTGCCGCACCCACCGGTGCGTTCACTGCCGGTACTGCGGGTGGTGCTGCGGGTGGTGCTTGCGGCGGTGCTTGCGGCGGTGCTGCGGGGCCTTACTTGTTGATGCGGCTCGCGATTTCCTTGTCCGCGTCCGCGCCCGCCTTGGCGGCGTCCTCGCCCTTCAGGACCTTCGTCATGAATTCCTTGATCGGGTTGGGCTCGGTCTCGACGTTCGCCCAGCCCGGGGTCACCGGGGTGATCCGGCCGTTGACGCCGGCCTTGCCCATCGCCTCGGCGAAGGAGCCGGCAGCCGGGGTGAAGTTCGCGGCGGCCTGGTTGGGCAGCGAGGCGCCCTTGCCCTCGGCGGCGTACTTCGTCATCTGGTCCTTGCCGGCGGCCAGGGCCAGCCACTCCTTGGCGAGCTCCTTGTTCTTGGAGCGCTCGGCGACGGCGAGGTTGGAGCCGCCGAGGAAGACGGTGCCGGGCTTGTCGGCGGTCTTGCCCGGGATCGGGAAGTAGCCGAAGTCGGCCTCCTTGCCCGCCTCCTTCAGGGCCTTCTCCGCGCCGCCGGCCTCCCAGCCCAGGCCGATCCAGGACGCAACGCCGCCCTTGGGGACCACGTCGGTGGACTGCTGCGGGGTGGCCTCGTCCTTGTCCTTCGGGGCGGTGGAGTAGGACTGCAGCTTCTTGTAGAAGTCCATGGCGGAGGCCGCCTGCGGGGTGCCGAGCTGGCCCTTCCACTTGCCGCCGTCCTTGACGGCGAGCTCGCCGCCCTCGTCCCAGATCAGGCCGGCGAGGACGTACCAGCTCTGGCCGGGGAGGTAGAGGGGCTGCGTGGACGGGTCGGAGGCCTTCAGCTTGTCCAGGCCGGCGAGCCACTCGTCGCGGGTCTTCGGCGGGGTGACGCCGGCCTTCTCGAAGGCCTTCTTGTCGTAGATGACGACGCGGTTGGCGGCGTACCAGGGGGCGGAGTAGAGCTTGCCCTCGTACTCGGCCGACTCCAGCATGCTCTTCTGCCAGGCGTCGGCGCCGAGCTTGCCCTTGTCCTTGGTCAGGTCGGCCAGGCCGCCGGTGACCGCGTAGCCGGCGGTCTGGGTGTTGCCGAGCTCCAGGACGTCCGGCGGGGTGTTCTCGGAGAGGGCGGTGGTGACCTTCTCCTGGATGCCCTTCCAGGCCTGGACCTCGACCTTGACCGTCACACCGGGGTGCTTGGCCGAGAACTCCTTGTTGACCTCGTCGATCCAGGTCTTGGGCGCGGAACCGTCCATCACCCAGACGGTGATCTCCTTGGCGCCGCCCGCGTCGGTCTTGCCCTTGTCGTCGCCCCCGTTGTCACACGCTGCGACACCGGCCATGATGCCCGCGACACTGACCGCCGCGATGAGCTTGCGCTTCACGCCACCCTCCTCAGGGATGCTGCCTGCAACTTCCCTCGCCCGCCGCGGTGACACCTGTACGAAGTACTGCCCGTGGGGCCGGGATCTGATCCATATTGGTTTAGACCAGTAACCGGGAGCTTGGCCTAGACCTTTAGGGGTGTCAAGGGTCTAATGATCGGGTGCCGGGTCCGTTATCGGACCGACACCTGGGGGAGGGCGGAGGCCCGCCCTCCCACCCGTGTCACCATGTGACCGCACATATCGGAGGAGCCGGTGACGGCAGCGAAACTGGAGTCGGGAAGGCGGGCGGCGATGGCCACCGAAGGGGCGACCACCGAGCCGGAGAGCGGGGCGGCCACTCGCACGGCGCGCGTACCCAAGTACTACCGACTCAAGCGGCACTTGCTCGACATGACGGAAACGCTGCCCCCCGGCACGCCCGTACCGCCCGAGCGCACCCTCGCCGCCGAGTTCGACACCTCCCGCACCACCGTGCGCCAGGCCCTCCAGGAGCTCGTCGTCGAGGGCCGGCTGGAGCGCATCCAGGGCAAGGGCACCTTCGTGGCCAAGCCGAAGGTCTCCCAGCCGCTGCAACTGTCCTCCTACACCGAGGACATGCGGGCCCAGGGCCTGGAGCCCACCTCCCAGCTCCTCGACATCGGCTACGTGACGGCCGACGACACCCTGGCCGGGCTGCTCAAGATCGCCACTGGCGGGCGGGTGCTGCGCATCGAGCGGCTGCGCCTGGCCAGCGGCGAGCCGATGGCCATCGAGACCACCCACCTGTCCGCCAAGCGCTTCCCCGCGCTGCGCCGGTCGCTGGCCAAGTACACGTCCCTCTACACCGCCCTGGCCGAGGTGTACGGGGTCCGCCTCGCCGAGGCCGAGGAGACCATCGAGACCTCCCTGGCCACCCCGCGCGAGGCCGGCCTGCTCGGCACGGACGTCGGCCTGCCGATGCTGATGCTCTCCCGCCACTCCCTGGACGCCGACGGCGAGCCGGTGGAATGGGTCCGCTCGGTGTACCGCGGCGATCGATACAAATTCGTAGCCCGTCTCCAGCGCCCCGCCGTCTGATCCGTAGTTGACTCTCGTTCCGCTATACGGACGGGGGCTTACGTTCACCGGGCGCGCCCCCGTAGATTCCCTGCACTTTCGCAGATGATCAACGAGGGGACGAGGATCATGCCGGAACCGGAAGCAACAGGTACGGAACGGAACGCGGCGAGTTCGGGCACGGACCCGGACTCGCTTTCCGCATCGGGCCGCATGACGCCGAAGTCGGTGGCCGTCTGGGTGCTCGTCGCCCTCGTCGGGGCCATCGGCTGGGGCATGCTGGCGCTCTCGCGCGGCGAGGAGATCTCCGCCGCCTGGCTGCTCGCCGCGGCGCTGGGCTCGTACGCCATCGGCTACCGCTTCTACGCGCGCTTCATCGCCCACCGGGTCCTGAAGGTGGACAAGACGCGGGCCACCCCCGCCGAACGCCTTGACAACGGTGTCGACTTCCACCCCACCGACCGGCGCGTGCTCTTCGGCCACCACTTCGCCGCGGTCGCCGGCGCGGGCCCGCTCGTCGGTCCCGTCCTCGCCGCGCAGATGGGCTATCTGCCGGGCACCATCTGGATCGTCGCGGGCGTGATCTTCGCCGGTGCCGTCCAGGACATGGTGACCCTGTTCTTCTCCACCCGGCGCGACGGGCGCTCGCTCGGCCAGATGGCCCGGGACGAGATCGGCCCCGTGGGCGGAGCCGCCGCCCTGGTCGCCGTGTTCGCCATCATGATCATCCTGCTGGCGGTGCTCGCCCTGGTCATCGTCAACGCGCTGGCGCACTCGCCGTGGGGTGTCTTCTCCATCGGCATGACCATCCCGATCGCCCTGTTCATGGGCTTCTACCTGCGCGTGCTGCGGCCGGGCCGGGTCACCGAGGTCTCGGTCATCGGCGTCGCCCTGCTGCTGCTCGCCATCGTCGCCGGCGGCTGGGTGGCGGAGTCCTCCTTCGCGTCCACCTTCACCCTGGAGAAGGAGACGCTGATCATCTGGATGGTCGCCTACGGCTTCGTCGCCTCGGTGCTGCCGGTGTGGATGCTGCTCGCGCCGCGCGACTACCTCTCCACCTTCATGAAGATCGGCACCATCGCCCTGCTCGCCCTCGGCGTGGTCATCGCCATGCCGACCCTGAAGATGCCCTCGATCACCGACTTCGCCGCCCGCGGCGACGGCCCGGTCTTCGCCGGGTCGATGTTCCCCTTCGTCTTCATCACCATCGCCTGCGGCGCGCTCTCGGGCTTCCACTCCCTGGTCTCCTCGGGCACCACCCCGAAGATGATCCAGAAGGAGACCCAGGTCCGGGTCATCGGCTACGGGGCCATGCTGACGGAGTCCTTCGTCGCCGTCATGGCGATGATCGCGGCCACGATCATCGAGCCCGGGCTGTTCTTCGCGGTGAACTCCCCCGCCGGCGTCGTCGGTGCGACCGTCCAGACCGCCTCGCAGGCGGTCGGCAACTTCGGCTTCGCCATCTCGCCGGAATTCCTCGCGCAGGCCGCGAAGGACGTGGAGGAGGCCACCCTGCTCTCGCGCACGGGCGGGGCGCCGACGTTCGCACTCGGGATGTCGGAGATCTTCTCCTCCGTGCTCGGCGGCTCCGGCATGAAGGCGTTCTGGTACCACTTCGCCATCATGTTCGAGGCCCTGTTCATCCTCACCACGCTCGACGCGGGCACCCGCGTGGGCCGGTTCATGCTCCAGGACACCCTCGGCAACGTGCACAAGTCCTTCAAGGACGTCAGCTGGAAGCCGGGCGTGTGGGTGACGAGCGCGCTCGTCGTCGGCGCCTGGGGCTACTTCCTGTGGGTGGGCGTCAAGGACCCGCTGGGCGGCATCAACCAGCTCTTCCCGCTGTTCGGCATCGCGAACCAGCTGCTCGCGGCCGTGGCCCTGGCCGTCTGCACGACCCTGCTGGTGAAGTCCGGGCGGCTGAAGTGGGCCTGGGTGACCGGGGTCCCGCTCGCGTGGGACGTGGCCGTCACCCTCACCGCGAGCTACCAGAAGATCTTCTCGGACGACGTGAAGGTCGGGTTCTTCGCCCAGCGCGACAAGTACCAGGCCGGCATCGACGCCGGGCAGGTGCTCAAGCCCGCGAAGAACATGGACGAGATGCACACCGTCGTCACCAACGCCACGGTCGACGGGGTGCTGTCGGCGCTGTTCGCGGCGCTGATCATCATCGTGCTCCTGGACGCGGCCCGGACCTGCCTGAAGGCCGTCCGCAACCCGGAGGCGGTCAGCCTGTCGGAGGTCCCGTGGACCGAGTCGAAGATCATCGCCCCGGCCGGGCTCGTCGCGACGCCCGAGGAGCGGGCCGAACTCGCCGCCGGACTGGACTCGGGCGGCGGCCGCGCCAAGGAGCCGGTGGCGTGAGCGGGGTCCGCGGGGCGCTGGCGAAGGCCCGGCACTACGTACGGGAGTTCTCGGGCGAGGCGGCGTACGACCGGTACGTCGCGCACGCCCGCTCCCACGACCCGGCCGCCGAGGTCATGACCCGCCGCGCCTTCGAACGCGCCCGCACGGACGCCCGCGAGGCGGACCCCCGCAAGGGCTTCCGCTGCTGCTGACCCGTCCCGCGTACGAGGAAGGGCCCCGCCGGATGCGGCGGGGCCCTTCTCGCGCACCGGCTCAGCGCACCCAGTCCTTGAGGGGCTCGGTCTGGAGGGTGATGCCGACGGGGTCGGGAAGGGCGATGTCTGTGCCGTAGGGCACGATGTGCACGCTCTCGTAGCGTCGGCCGTTGGGCTGGCTGTAGACGGACACTTCGCACTTGGCCCGGTCGACGAGCAGGTAGACGGGGATGCCCGTCCCGGCGTAGGCGCGGGGCTTCTCGACATGGTCCCGACGCTGCGTGTCCGAGTCCCATGAGGTCACCTCGACAGCCATGAGGATCGGGGCGGGGTCGGCCCAGTCACCCTGACCGACGAAAGCATCCGGGTGCGCCAGTACCGCGTCGGGGAACGCCCGCCCATCCCGGTACTCCTGCGCCTTGATCCCCTGGGCAGGGTGCAGGAACAGATCGGGCCGTGACTGCATGCAGACCTTGAGCAGCCACTGGATGATGCGGCCGTGGTCGCCGTCCGGCATCGCTTTGCTCCTGATGACCCCGTCGATGAACTCCAGCCGTGTCCCCTCCCTCTCGCGAGCGGCTATGCGTGCCACGGCTTCGAAATCCTCGGTCAGCATGTGGGGCCGGTCGGTCATGACGCTCATGCCTCGCTCGCCTTCCTCGACGGTGCTGCTTGCGACGATAGCGCCGGGCGCCGACACGCGTCCGGCAGACTCGGTGGCATGGACATCGACATTCGGGGCGCCCTGCCCGCGGAGTACGGGCGGTTGGGCGAGATCACCGGGCAGGCCTACACGGGGGACGGGCTGCTCGACCAGAACGAGGACGACACCTACCTGAACGTGCTGCGCGACGTCGCGGGCCGGGCCGGCGTCGGGGAGGTGCTGGTCGCCGTCCAGGACGGGCAGGTGCTCGGCGGGGTGACCTTCGCCGCGCCGGGCAGCCCGCTCGCCGACGTCGCCGGGCCGCACGAGGCGGAGTTCCGGATGCTCGCCGTAGCCCCGGAGGCCCGCGGGAAGGGCGTCGGGGAGGCCCTCGTCCGGGCGTGCATCGAGCGGGCGCGGGCCCTCGAAGGGGTCACCGCGCTCGTGCTGTCGACCCAGCCGGCGATGCTCGGCGCCCAGCGGATCTACGCCCGCCTGGGCTTCGTCCGCACCCCGGAACTGGACTGGTCGCCGATCCCCGCACTCACGCTGCTCACCTACCGGCTGGAGCTGTAACACCACGCTCAGCAAGGGCCCGACACAACATCTAGGGGGTCGCGCAGACAGGCCCCCCCACATGTATGCTCATCCTCGCTGTCGACGCAGGGGAATCCGGTGCGAATCCGGAACTGTCCCGCAACGGTATGAAGTACACCCCCATCGGTGTCACCGAAGTCCGAGGACCTGCCGACGGTGCACCCGGATCGACCGACCCGGGTGCCGACCACGTCCGGGCCCCGCGGTTGGGCCGGTGGACGCCGCGCGGTGCTGCCCTGGCGGGCCCCTGCCCGCGTGCGCCCGCTCGCTCCCCCGCCGCCGGTGTCCCGGAGCCGAGCGAGGGAGAGCTCCCCCCGTGACCATCGCGCCTTCCGCACCGCGCGCCGAGTCCGACCCGTCCGACAACGGAACCGAGGGCGGGGGCCCCGGGGCCGCGCTTCTGCGTACCCTCACCGAGCTGACCGCCGACCTCCCCGACACCGACCCCGGCCGGGTCGCCGCCGCCGCACTGCGCGGCCGCAGCGCCGACGCCGATGAGGCGGAGCTGCGCGGGCTGGCCACGGAGGCGGCCGCAGGCCTGATCTCCGAAGACCCGGCGTACTCCCGCCTGGCCGCCCGGCTGCTGACGCTCGCCGTCGCCGAGGAGGCCGCGGGCCAGGGGGCCACCTCCTTCTCCGCCTCCGTCGAGGTCGGCCACCGCGAGGGCCTGATCGCCGACCGCACCGCCGAGTTCGTCCGCCTGCACGCGGCCCGCCTCGACGCGCTGGTCGAGCACACCCTCGCCGAGGGCGCCGACGACCGCTTCGGCTTCTTCGGCCTGCGCACCCTGCACAGCCGCTACCTGCTGCGCCACCCGATCACCCGCCAGGTCATCGAGACCCCGCAGCACTTCATGCTGCGCGTGGCCTGCGGCCTCGCCGAGAACGACAGCATCGAGGCGGTCGAGGAAGTCGCCTCGCTGTACCGGCTGATGAGCCGCCTGGACTACCTGCCGTCCTCCCCCACGCTGTTCAACTCCGGCACCCGCCACCCGCAGATGTCGTCCTGCTACCTGCTGGACTCCCCGCTGGACGAGCTCGACTCGATCTACGACCGCTACCACCAGGTCGCGCGCCTGTCGAAGCACGCCGGCGGCATCGGCCTGTCGTACTCGCGCATCCGTGCCCGCGGCTCGCTGATCCGCGGCACCAACGGCCACTCCAACGGCATCGTCCCGTTCCTGAAGACCCTCGACGCCTCGGTCGCCGCCGTGAACCAGGGCGGCCGCCGCAAGGGCGCCGCCGCCGTGTACCTGGAGACCTGGCACGCGGACATCGAGGAGTTCCTGGAGCTGCGCGACAACACCGGTGAGGACGCCCGGCGTACGCACAACCTGAACCTGGCGCACTGGATCCCGGACGAGTTCATGCGCCGCGTGAACGCCGACGGCGAGTGGTCGCTGTTCTCCCCGGCCGATGTGCCCGAGCTGGTCGACCTGTACGGCGAGGAGTTCGACGCCGCGTACCTCAAGGCCGAGGCGGCGGGCCTGGCGAAGAAGACCATGCCGGCCCGCGACCTGTACGGCCGCATGATGCGCACCCTGGCGCAGACCGGCCAGGGCTGGATGACGTTCAAGGACGCCTCCAACCGGACCGCGAACCAGACCGCGCTGCCCGGCACGGTCGTCCACTCCTCGAACCTGTGCACCGAGATCATCGAGGTCACCAACGACGGCGAAACGGCCGTCTGCAACCTCGGCTCGGTCAACCTCGGCGCCTTCGTGCTCGCCGAGAGGGGTGAGATGGACTGGGAGCGCCTCGACGAGACGGTCCGCACCGCCGTGACCTTCCTCGACCGGGTCGTGGACATCAACTTCTACCCGACCGAGCAGGCCGGCCGCTCCAACGCCAAGTGGCGTCCGGTGGGCCTGGGCGCGATGGGTCTGCAGGACGTCTTCTTCAAGCTGCGCCTGCCCTTCGACTCCGCCGAGGCCAAGGCCCTGTCCACGCGGATCGCCGAGCGGATCATGCTGGCGGCCTACGAGGCCTCCGCCGACCTCGCCGAGAAGCACGGCACCCTCCCGGCCTGGGAGCAGACCCGTACCGCCCAGGGCGTGCTGCACCCCGACCACTACGACGTCGAGCTCGCCTGGCCGGAGCGCTGGGACGCGCTGCGCGCCCGGATCGCGGCCACCGGCATGCGCAACTCGCTGCTGCTGGCCATCGCGCCGACCGCGACGATCGCCTCGATCGCCGGCGTGTACGAGTGCATCGAGCCGCAGGTGTCCAACCTGTTCAAGCGCGAGACGCTGTCGGGCGAGTTCCTCCAGGTCAACGGCTACCTGGTGGAGGACCTGAAGAAGCTCGGCGTGTGGGACGCGCAGACCCGCGAGGCGCTGCGCGACTCCTCCGGCTCGGTCCAGGGCTTCGGCTGGATCCCGGCCGAGATCCGCGAGCTGTACCGCACGGCGTGGGAGATCCCGCAGCGCGGTCTGATCGACATGGCCGCGGCGCGCACCCCGTACCTGGACCAGTCCCAGTCGCTGAACCTGTTCATGGAGACGCCGACCATCGGCAAGCTGTCGTCGATGTACGCGTACGCCTGGAAGCAGGGGCTGAAGACCACGTACTACCTGCGTTCGCGCCCGGCGACGAAGATCGCCCGTGCCGCGTCCGGCGGGGCCGCCGTCCCGGCTGCCGTCCCGGCCACCGCCACCCCCCTCCCGCAGGCCCTCGACGCCGAGGCGCTGGCCTGCTCCCTTGAGAACCCCGAGTCCTGCGAGGCCTGCCAGTAATGTCCACCGCCGAGAAGAACCTGCTCGACCCGGGCTTCGAGCTGACGCTGCGCCCGATGCGCTACCCGGACTTCTACGAGCGCTACCGGGACGCGATCAAGAACACGTGGACGGTGGAGGAGGTCGACCTCCACTCGGACGTGGCCGACCTGGCGAAGCTGACGCCGGCCGAGCAGCACATGATCGGCCGCCTGGTGGCGTTCTTCGCGACCGGTGACTCGATCGTCGCGAACAACCTGGTCCTGACGCTGTACAAGCACATCAACTCCCCGGAGGCGCGCCTGTACCTGTCGCGCCAGCTGTTCGAGGAGGCCGTGCACGTCCAGTTCTACCTGACGCTGCTGGACACCTACCTGCCCGACCCGGACGACCGCGCCGCCGCGTTCGCCGCGGTGGAGAACATCCCGTCCATCCGGGAGAAGGCCCAGTTCTGCTTCAAGTGGATGGACTCGGTAGAGAAGATCGAGCGGCTGGAGACGAAGGCCGACCGCCGCCGCTTCCTGCTGAACCTGATCTGCTTCGCCGCGTGCATCGAGGGCCTGTTCTTCTACGGCGCCTTCGCCTACGTGTACTGGTTCCGGTCGCGCGGTCTGCTGCACGGCCTGGCGACGGGCACCAACTGGGTGTTCCGCGACGAGACCATGCACATGAACTTCGCGTTCGAGGTCGTGGACACGGTCCGCAAGGAGGAGCCGGAGCTCTTCGACGGCGAGCTCCAGCAGCAGGTCACCGACATGCTGAAGGAGGCCGTGGAGGCGGAGCTGCAGTTCGGCCGCGACCTGTGCGGTGACGGCCTGCCGGGCATGAACACCGAGTCGATGCGCGAGTACCTGGAGTGCGTCGCCGACCAGCGCCTGGTCCGCCTCGGCTTCGCGCCGGTGTACGGCTCGCAGAACCCGTTCTCCTTCATGGAGCTGCAGGGTGTCCAGGAGCTGACGAACTTCTTCGAGCGCCGGCCGTCGGCGTACCAGGTCGCCGTCGAGGGCACGGTCGACCTGGACGAGGACTTCTAAGACCGGGCGGTCCGTCGGGCGGACCCTCGGCACCACCGGACCGGCCGGGAACCACACGGGCTCCCGGCCGGTCTGCTGTGCTGTTACTTCTTGCAGGTCAGTACGGATACGACGTCGCCGCGCTTGCCCTTGGAGGGGCCGCTGTCGATCACGACGACCCCGGAGGCCCGGCGGGTGTCCGGCGAGGGGATGGTCGCCGTGTGCAGGGGCAGCTCCTTGGACTGCAGGACGTCGGTGAACTCGACCGTGAGGGGGCCCGACTTCGTCGTCCCCTCCCAGTGGTACTTCACCGTGCCGCGGTCGGACCCCACGAGCGTGGCCTTGAACCCCACGCCGTCGGAGCAGTCCGTCTCCTGGAAGGGGTCGAAGTCGGTGTCCACCCGGATGCCCAGGACGCGGACGTTGCGCGAGGTTCCCTTCTTCAGGTCTTCCTCGCCTTCCTTCTTCCCCTGCTTCGCGCCCTTCTTCTTGCCTTCCGCGAAGCCGGTGTCGTACGCCTTCGTGTAGCCGTCCGTGTAGCTCTTGAGGGCCGACTCGGGGCACACCGTCGGGTTGGCGCCCTGCTTGGTGGCGAAGACGTCGTCGTAACTCTGCTTGTACGCGTCGGCGTAGCCGTCCGCCCGCCCGTCGGCCAACCCCTCGGTATGCCCCTGCCGGTAGGCGTCGGCCGCCGTGGTGGTCTCGTCACACGCGGGAGCGCGGTCCCGCAGGGGCGCCGCGGCCCCGGTCCCGGGTGCGTACGCAAGGGCCAGGCCCGCCGCCAGGGGCAAGGCGGCCGCCGCCCGCGCGATACGGGCTCTGCGCTTCCTGCCGTGCGCTTTCCGGGCGGAGATCGTCATGACCGCTCCTTCCGCGTGCCCCCCGGGGTGGGTTCTACTTCGGGCAGCCGGCGGTGATCGTCCACTCGGCCGACTTGCCCTTCGAGGGCCCGCTGTCGATCACGACCTTCTCCGTGATGGCGGCGACGGCACCTCCCGGGGGGAAGTGCACCGCGATGCTGTCCGACTGCACCTGCGGTCCGGGTCCGGTGAATTCCAGGCTCCGTTGGGGATAGACCTGCGTGCCCCCCGCCCAGTGGTAGTGCAGGGTGCCCTTGCCGGTTGCCGTGAACGTGGCCCGGAATTGGATGAGGTCCGTCTCGCAGCTGGCCTCCACGGCGGCGACGGTGAGCTCGTCGACCGTCACGTTCCGCGCGGAGTCGCCCTTCCGCTTGCCCTTCTTCGCGGTCTCCTTGAAGCCGGCCTCGTACCCGGACTTGTAGCCCTTCTTGTAGGCCTTGGCCTGGAGCACCCCGCACTCCTCGCTCAGGCCCGGCTTCGGCTCGAAGGAGTCGTCGTAGCTCTTCCTGTACGTGTCCGCGGTGCCGTCGGCACGGCCGTCCGCGAGCCCTTCGGTACGCCCTTGCCGGTAGCCCTCGTTCTCGAGGGCCTTCTTGTCGCACGCGGGGCGTAGCGCGGTGGCGGCCGCCTGCCCGACCGGCGGGGCCGAGGCGTACGCGTCGGCCGCCGCACCCGGCGCGTACGCGAGGACCAGCCCCGCGGCCAACGGCAGTGCTGCTGCCCGCAGGGCGCGCACCGCGCGGCGGGGGCCGCGGGGCGCGCCGGCGGAGTCGCTCATGACCGCTCCTTCCGCGTGCCCCCTCGGGTGGGTTGCGGCGTGCGTCACGTCACTTCCATGCTGTCCCCGCCGGGGGGCGGTGTCGACCCGGGCCCGGGGGCCCGCCGGCCGGCGCCGCTGCGGTCGTAGCGCGCCTACTCGTTCGGGACGGTCTCGTAGCGCGGGGTGCCCTCGGCCATCTGGCGCAGGGCGTCCTTGCGGTCCCGCTTGGAGAGCCGGTCGATGTACAGGTAGCCGTACAGGTGGTCGGTCTCGTGCTGGAGGCAGCGCGCGAAGTAGCCGGTGCCGCGGACCTTGATGGGGTTGCCCTGCGCGTCCTGGCCGGTCACCTCGGCGTAGTCCGGGCGGGCCAGGGAGGCGTACGCGGTCGGGACCGACAGGCAGCCCTCGTTGGAGTCGTCGAGCACGCGGGAGCCGGCGGGCAGCTCCACGAGCTTCGGGTTGACCACGACACCGGTGTGGCGCACGCCGTCGTCGTCGGGGCAGTCGTAGACGAAGACCTTGGCGTCCACGCCGATCTGGTTCGCGGCCAGGCCCACGCCCTCGGCGGCCTTCTGGCTGGCGAACATGTCGTCGATCAGCTGGGCCAGTTCGTCGCCGAACTCGGTGACGTCCTTGCACTCGCGGTGCAGCACCGGGTTGCCGACCACCGTGATCGGGCGGGCGGTGCCGCGCTCGCGGTGGGCGAGCTCGCGCTCCGCACAGTTCTCGGTGTCCACGACGTACCCGTCGTTCACGACCTCGACGACCTCGTTCTCCTGCTGCGCCATGTCCGACGTACGCCTTCCGTAAATCCACCCGTTCACCAATGTGCCGGTACAGCCTACGGTGCCGCTTCAGCAGACTTCTTCGAGATCCCGCCACTCCCGGGTGTCCGGGCTGTCGGCGACCCAGCCGTCGAGCAGGCCGCGCACCAGCCCGGCGGGTGCGGCGATGCCGCATTCGCGCTCCGGGACCCACAGCGAGCCGGAGCCGGCCGTACGGTGCCCCAGCGGGCCGGGGTGGCCCGGTTCGCTGTGGTCGTGCGGGTCCAGGTGCTCGCCGTCGCCCTCGCCGCTCGGCATGACGCTCTCCGAGCAGGTCCGGCACAGCAGCCGCACCGAGGACGACCAGTCCTCGGCGGCGAAGCCCGCGTCGGAGGCCAGCTGCTCCAGGGCGTCGCGGTCCGCCTCGGAGGCCGCTTCGAGCAGCACCACCCAGGTCGGTACCGGGGACGGCGCCCACAGCTCGATCTCGTCGAAGACCGGGTACGAGGGGCCGGCCGCGGTGACGCGCTCGCCGTGGGGGACCCCGTCGTGCAGGACGACCTCGCCCCAGCGCCGCCCGGAGGACGGCAGCGGGATCGACAGCACCTCGATGCGGGCCGGGTCCAGCCGGCGGCCCCACACCACCTCGGCCTCGCCCTCGGGCGAGAGCCGGACGGCGGCGCTGCCGAGCTCCATGCCGACCGGTTCGCCGCCCTTGCCGTGCGGGTCCCCGGGCACCTTCAGCCCGTACGCCTGCCAGGCACGCCGGGCCAGCGGCCAGTCCTGCAGCGCAGTGGCGGCGATGCCGACGTTCCACCAGTCGGGGGCGCCGGCCTCGCGGTCGAGCAGGGCCACGGCGCGCAGTCCGGCGGCCCGCGCCTGTTCCCAGTCGTGGCGGAACTTGTGCAGCAGCGCCAGGTTGAACCAGGACTCCGACAGCCAGGGCTCCAGGTCGGCGGCTCTGGTCAGCAGGGCGCCCGCGTCCTCGTACCGACCGTCGCCGATCAGCGTGAACGCGCGGTCGGTGGCCTGCCGCCACGAGGCGGAGGGCCGATGCCGTACCTTCCCGAAGATCCTCACGATTCCCGCCTGCTTGGGGACAACGGTGCAGCCTTGCGGACACCCACGGACGCTCCTACTGGCATCCAACCATGCCCACTCGGACGGCCGCTCATTACCCATGGGTTACCCAGGTGGAACGGGAACAACTCTGTCACGTCCACCCCTGGCCAGAACCCTTGCGAGGCATTCGACGACCTCCGGTTGGTAGTCGCGCCCGGTGCCCAGCCGGAGCTGTTCCAGTGCGGCCAGTGAGCCGCCCGGGTGACGGGCCCCGCCGGCCAGGTCGTCGTACGCGTTGACCGCGCGCACGATGCGTGCGGCGACGGGCTGCTCCCGGTACGGGTCCGCCTGCCGCTCCACCACGACGGCGACCTCGGCGGGCACCCCGCTCTGCCGGACCACCTCCCCGCCGAGCCCGGCGATCCGGCGGGCCTCGGCCGCGGGCAGGTGGGCGGTGGCGCCGCCCGGGACCGGGTCGAGGAGGGACAGCTGGCCGATGTCGTGCATCAGCGCGGCGTACTCCAGCACCCTGAGCTCCCGCTGCGACAGCCCCAGCTCCCGGCCGACGGCGCAGCTCAGCGCGGCGACCCGGCGGGCGTGGCCGGGTCGGGTGCAGCCGGCGATCTCGGTGGCGCGGGCCAGGGAGGTGATGGTCTGGCGGTAGGCGGTGCGGACCTCGGCGATCCGGTGGAAGGACAGCTGGGTCAGCAGCAGCGGCACGCAGAAGACGGGCAGCGCCCACAGCCCCGCGGCGGCCGTGCCGAGGGCCGTCACGGCTGCGGTGGCGCCGATCGCCGAGCCGATGCCCGGCCGGGCGTACAGCTCGTCGCGCAGCAGCGGCCCGTACGGCCGGCCCGTGCGGGCCCGGGCCGTGGCGGCGGCGAGCACGGCGTCGCACAGGGCGGTCAGGAGCAGCACGGGGACGAGGTGGAGGACCACCCCCGGGCCCTGGCCGAGCCACTGCTCCAGGCGTCCGGCGTCGTGCAGCGGCCGGCAGCAGGCGGCGGCGAAGGCGACGGTGAGGACGTGGCGGGCCAGGTGGTCGGCGGCGGGCCCGCGGCCCCGGGCGATGTGCGGGACGATCCCGACCAGAGTGGCGGCCACCACGACGGCGACGGTCTGGAGCACCCCGTGGTGGGCGGGCTGCGCCGCGTCCCGGCCGAGCAGGGCGTACGCGAGGGACGCGGCGGCGCCGAGCGGCGCGGGCCGGCGGTCCTCGGCGGGCGGCGGCCCGGTTCCGGGGCCGGGAGCGGCCGGGGTGTCGCGGCGGGCGAGCTCGCCGAGGGCGATCAGGGCGCCGAAGGCCACCGCGGTGCCCGGCTCGGCCAGGCCGTTCCACAGGGTGTGCCCGAGCGCCGCCGCGGCCAGCACCGCGGCGGCCGTGCGCAGGGCCCAGGGGGCGGCGCCCGTGGCGCCCGCGGCGCCCGCGCCCCTCACGGGCCGTCCCCGCCCTCGGCCGCGGCGGCCGGGGCGGCTTCCCGGCCCTGCGCGGCATCCCGGCCCCGGTCGGCATCCCGGCCCTGCGCGGCCTCCCGGCCCTGGTCGGGCTCCCGGCCCTGCGCGGGCATGCCGGGCAGCGCGGACGTGCCGGTCGCGGCCGGCGGGAGGTCGGCGTCGGCGGTGACCACCGGATGCCAGCCGTACCGGCCGACGGCGTCGACCAGCGCCCGCACCACGGCCGGGTCGAACTGGGCCCCCGCGCACCGCTCCAGCTCGGCCAGCGCGGCCGGCACCGGCCGGGCCCGGCTGTAGCAGCGGGTCGAGGTCATCGCGTCGAAGGCGTCGGCGACCGCCACCACCCGGGCCGCCACCGGGATCTGCTCGCCGGTCAGCCCGTAGGGGTAGCCGGATCCGTCGACCCGCTCGTGGTGGTGCAGGATCGCCGAGCGGGCCTCGCCGAGGAAGGCGATGCCGCGGACCATCTCGTGCCCGTACTCGGGGTGCAGTTCGATGACGCGGCGCTCCTGCGGCGTCAGCGGCCCGGCCTTGCGCAGCAGCCGGGTCGGGACGCCGAGTTTGCCGATGTCGTGCAGGATCCCGGCGATGCGGACGGTCTCCAGCCGGTCCCCGGTCATGCCCAGCTCGCGGGCGATCATCGCGGAGGCCTGGCCGACGCGCTCGCCGTGGCCGCGCGTGTAGCGGTCCTTGATGTCGACGGCCTGGACCAGCGCCCGGATCGTGGCCTGGTGGGCGGCCCGCTCGCGGTGGTACCGGCCGAGGACCCGGGCGGAGACGTACAGGGGCAGCAGGACGAGCAGGGCGGCGGGGAGCCCGTAGGGGCTGCGCCACAGGACGGCCATCATCAGCCCGGCGAGGCCCTGCACGCAGTACGGGGCCAGGGACCGGGAGAGCAGGCCGCGCCACGCGGTCCGCGCGGGCCGGCGCTCCGCGGCGGCGAGGACGGCCCCGTCGAGGGCGGTCAGGACGAGGCAGAAGGCGGCGGCCGCGGCCGCCGCGGGGAGCAGGGCGTACGGGAAGTCGGCGACGCCCGGGGCGGCCGGATCCGGGCCGCCGGGCAGCGCGGCCGGCCCGCCGAGCAGCGTGAACGCCCACCCCGCCGCCCAGGCGGCCACGGCCTGCTGCGCGGCGTGCCAGACCCGGCGTACCGCGGCGCGGGGCCGGCCCGCCGGCCCGGCGAGCCCGCCGGGCAGGGCGACGAGCGCGGCGGCGGCCGGGGGCAGCAGGAAGGCGGCGGCGAGCAGCACGGGGAAGAAGGGGACGGTGGCCTCGGCGGCACCCCCGGCGCGGCGGCCCGGCAAGGGCCGGGCCCGGGCGAGCTCGCAGCCGAGGCAGAGCAGCCCGAGCACCGCGGCGGACGGCCGGGCGGCGGCGGTGGTGGCTACGGAGGCGGCGGCCGTGGCGGGGTCGTGGAGGACGTCGAGGAGAACCGGGGCGGCGCAGGCAAGGGCCGCGAGGACGGTGCACAGCACGAGGCCGCGCGCTGCCGGGGGCAGTTCCCGCATGGCGCTCTCCTCCCCTGGGCGGTGGAAGCCGCTACCGGAATCGCACCGGTACCGAAGGGGGAGAATAGGTCGGCCCCTCCCGCGAAGTGGGGCACATTTTCGTACGGGGCCATACGGGCACCCCCGGATTAGCACCTTCGGGTGAACGGAGGGCCCTTCCGGGGGCGGTTGTTCGAGCGGCCGGGATCAGCCCGCTGCGGGGTCCGCGGTGACGTCGTGGTCGGGCACGGCCTGCCCGGAGCGGATCAGCTCGATCCGCCCCATCACCTTGGAGCGGAGATCGCTCGGCACGTCGTCCGAGCCGCAGCAACGCTTCACCAGCTTCTTCACGGCCTGCTCCAGGCCGTACTTCTCCAGACAGGGGTTGCACTCGCCGAAGTGCGTCTCGAACTTCGTGCAGTCGCTGTCCGGCATCTCGTGGTCCAGGAACTCGTAGAGGTGGTCAAGTACCTCCGAGCACTCCGTCTCGTGCGGCTCTCCGCAGCTCATGAGCCCGAGCCTTTCAGGTCGTTCGACTCTCCCGCGCCGGCGGGGACCAGCCCGCGCTCACGGGCATAGTCCTCCAGCATTCCGCGGAGTTGACGGCGGCCACGGTGCAGTCGCGACATGACCGTACCGATGGGTGTACCCATGATGTCCGCGATCTCCTTGTACGCAAACCCTTCTACGTCGGCAAGATAGACCGCGATGCGGAACTCCTCCGGAATGGCCTGGAGCGCTTCCTTCACGTCCGAATCGGGCAGGTGGTCGAGCGCCTGCGACTCGGCGGAGCGCAGCCCCGTCGACATGTGGGATTCGGCGCGCGCCAGCTGCCAGTCCTCGATCTCCTCCGCGGCGCTGCGCTGCGGCTCGCGCTGCTTCTTGCGGTAGGAGTTGATGAACGTGTTGGTCAGAATGCGGTACAGCCACGCCTTGAGGTTGGTGCCCTCGCGGAACTGGTGGAAGGACGCGTACGCCTTGGCATACGTCTCCTGGACCAGGTCCTCGGCGTCGGCCGGATTGCGCGTCATGCGCAGCGCGGCCGAGTACATCTGGTCGAGGTAGCCGAGGGCGTCCCGCTCGAAGCGCGCGTTGCGCTCCGCGGACGTCTCCTCCGCGTGGCCTTCGTCGGTCCCAGCGACAGGACCCACCTCCTCCGACTGCGTGACGGCTCCGAAAGCGGACCCGCTCGAATCGGAGAATAGTCGACCATCCCGGCCCTCCGCCGCCCGGAGCGTGCTGCGCCGCGGCCCGGGCAGGACCGTCCACTCCAGCCCCTCGGCCTGCGGACGGTTCTGGCTGATGACCTGGGTCATGCGCTTCCCACTCCTCCGACGAGATCCCTGCGTTCCGACATCCGGCACAACGCCGAGGGTGCGGCCCGGCATTCCCGGGCGGCGCCGCGTCGGTGCGCAGTCCGTCACATCGGGCGGGACGGAGGGGTCGGGGTCACGGGGACAGCCGATCCAGCCAGGCGGCGACCGCTTCCGTGATCACGGTGAGGGTCTGCTCCTGGGTCACCCCGGCCTTCTTCGGGACCGCGAAGCCGTGGTCGGCCTCCGGCACCTCGACGAGCTCGTACGGGGCCTGCGCGGTCGGCGGCGGGAACTCCGCGGGCCGGCCGAAGGGGTCGCGCCCGCCCTGGACGACGAGGGCGGGCCGCCCGGCCCCGGTCAGCTCCTCGGCCCGGGACTTCTCGGGCTTGCCCGGCGGGTGCAGCGGGAAGGACAGCGCGAGCACGGCGGCCGCGTCGAGCTCGGCGGCGGTCCGGCAGGCCACCCGGGCTCCGGCGCTGCGCCCGCCGGCCACGACCGGCAGGCCGGGCTCCGCCAGCGCGGGCCACAGCCCCCGCCAGCCGTCGTCCAGCACCTTGGGCGCGGCGGCCACCTTCTTGCCGGCGACCCGCCACGGCTGCTCGACCAGGGCGACCGTGATGCCGCGGGGCGGCAGGGCGGCGGCCAGCGCCTGCAGGTCGCGGGCCTCGATGCCGCCGCCCGCGCCGTGGCCGAGGGCGAGGACGTGCCGGGCGCCGCGGGCGGTGTGCCAGGTGATGCGGGCCGGGCCCGCGGGGGTGTCGAGGCTCTGGGTGCGCGTGGTCATGCCCCCCATCCTGCCGGGGCTAGAAGAGGGTGCCCTCTTCCGGCGCGGCCAGTTCCCGGAGCAGCTCCGGGCCGTTGTTGCGGACGTTGCTCACGGCGGTGGAGACCGGGAAGGCGCGCATCAGCCCGCCCGGCGGGGGCGCGAGCAGCTGCTGCAGGGAGCCCTCGGTGTCGGTGTTCGCCGGGTCCAGCCAGGCGTCCCAGCGGTCGGGGGTGAGCATGAGCGGCATCCGCGGGTGGATCTCGGACAGGGAGCGCGGCCCGTCGGCGGGGGCGACGGCGAGCGGTCCGGTCTCGGCTTCGGTGGTGATCACCGAGCAGGTCGCCCACCAGGCCTGCGGGTGCTCGTCCGGCAGGGTCCGGTCGCGCCAGAACTCGTATATGCCGGCCATGGCGAAGACGGAGCCGTCGGCGGGCAGGACGAAGTAGGGCTGCTTGCGCGCCCGCTTCTTCCTGCCCTCGACCTCCAGGCGCCGTTCGTCGTGGTCGGTGACCCACTCGTAGTAGCCGTCGGCGGGGATGATGCAGCGGCGCTGCGCGAAGGGGCGGCGGAAGGACGGCTTCTCGGCCAGGGTCTCGGACCGGGCGTTGATCATCCGGGCGGCGCCGTCGGGGTTCTGGGCCCAGGAGGGCACCAGGCCCCACCTCAGGACGCGCAGCTGGCGAACCGGACGCGGGCTCGCGGCGTCTTTGAGGGGGCGGTCCAGGACGACGTGGACCTGCTTGGTCGGCGCCACGTTGAAATCGGGGGCCAGGGACTCCTCGGGCTCCCACCGCTCGACGCCGAAGGCCTCGGCCAGGTCCTCGGGGCCGCGACTGGCTGCATACCGTCCGCACATGGCTGCCACACTGCCATGTCCCCCCGTCTCCACCGCAAGGAGTCCGCCACCCCATGGACAGCACCACCCCGGCCGGCCTGTGGGACCGGCTCACCGGCATACAGACCCCGCCCGCCCTGTGGCTGGTGATCGCGACCGGCCTGGCCGCGCTGGCCGCCGTCGCGCCGCACCCGGTGTGGCGGGTCTCCCGCAACGCGGTCACCATCGCCCACGAGGGCGGCCACGGCCTGCTGGCCCTGCTCACGGGCCGGCGCCTGCAGGGGATCCGGCTGCACTCGGACACCAGCGGGGTCACCCTCAGCCGCGGCAGGGCGACCGGCTTCGGGATGGTGCTGATGCTCGCCGCCGGCTACACGGCTCCGCCGCTGCTCGGGCTCGGCGGGGCCGCCCTGCTGTCGGCGCACCGGATCACGGTGCTGCTGTGGGCGGCGACCGCGCTGCTGCTGGCGCTGCTGGTGATGGTCCGCAACGCGTGGGGTCTGCTGACGGTGGTGCTGACCGGCGGCACCTTCGTGGCGGCGTCCTGGCTCGCCTCCGCCGAGGTCCAGGCGCTCTTCGCGTACGCGGTGGTGTGGTTCCTGCTGCTGGGCGGGGTCCGGCCGGTGTTCGAGCTGGGCGCGCAGCGCCGGCACGGCGGGGCTCCGGACTCGGACGCGGACCAGCTGGGGCGGCTGACCCACACCCACCCGGTGGTGTGGCTGCTGCTGTTCCACGTGGTCTCCCTGTGCTCGCTCATCGGCGGCGGGCGCTGGCTTCTCACCCTCTGAGACCGTGCCGCGGGCGCGGCTCGAACACGATGGGGGCTGCAACGGAGCCACTAAAGTGGTGGTCATGACCGAGACCCCCGCGCTCCCCGCCCTCTGGCCTGCCCCGCACGCCGACGGAACCGTCCACGCCACCGTCACCGTGCCCGGGTCGAAGTCGGTCACCAACCGCGCCCTCGTGCTCGCCGCGCTCGCCGCCGAGCCGGGCTGGGTGCGCCGCCCGCTGCGCTCGCGCGACTCCCAGCTGATGTCGGACGCGCTGCGCGCGATGGGCGTCGGCATCGAGGAGACCGCGTCCTCCAGCTCGCGCGGCGGCGCCGGCGGCGAGGCCTGGCGGATCATCCCCGCGGCCCTGCACGGCCCGGCCACCGTGGACGTCGGCAACGCGGGCACGGTCATGCGCTTCCTGCCCCCGGTCGCCACGCTCGCCTCCGGCGACATCCGCTTCGACGGCGACCCGCGCTCCTACGAGCGCCCGCTCGGCCAGGTCATCCAGGCCCTGCGCGGCCTGGGCGCCCGCATCGACGACGAGGGGCGGGGCGCGCTGCCCCTGACCGTCCAGGGCGGCGGGGCGCTGGAGGGCGGCTCGGTCGAGCTCGACGCGAGCAACTCCTCGCAGTTCGTCTCCGCGCTGCTGCTCTCGGCCCCGCGCTTCAACCAGGGCGTGGAGGTCCGCCACGTGGGCGCGACCCTGCCGTCGATGCCGCACATCCGGATGACGGTGGAGATGCTGCGGGCGGCGGGCGCCCAGGTCGACACCCCCGAGGCGGGCGGCGAGCCGAACGTGTGGCGGGTCGCGCCGAGCGCGCTGCTGGGCCGCGACATGGTGGTCGAGCCGGACCTGTCCAACGCCCAGCCGTTCATGGCTGCGGCCCTGATCACCGGCGGCACGGTCACCATTCCGGACTGGCCGAGCCGCACCACGCAGCCCGGCGACGAGCTGCGGCGGATCTTCACGGAGATGGGCGGCTCCTGCGAGTTGACGGACTCGGGGCTGGTTTTCACCGGCAGCGGCAAGATCCACGGCATCGACGTGGACCTGCGCGAGGTCGGCGAGCTGACCCCCGGCATCGCGGCCGTCGCGGCGCTGGCCGACTCCCCGTCCACCCTGCGCGGCGTGGCGCACCTGCGCCTGCACGAGACGGACCGGCTGGCGGCGCTGACCGCGGAGATCAACGGGCTCGGCGGCGACGTCACCGAGACCGAGGACGGCCTGCACATCCGGCCGCGCCCGCTGCACGGCGGTGTCTTCCACACGTACGACGACCACCGGATGGCCACCGCGGGCGCGGTGATCGGCCTGGCCGTGGAGGGCGTGCAGATCGAGAACGTCGCGACCACCGCGAAGACCCTGCCGGACTTCCCGAGGATGTGGACGGACATGCTCGCGGGCTCGGGAGCGTAGGGCAGCGTCATGCGCAGGTACGGCAAGCACACCGACGAGGACGACATCCGCTCCCGCCCCAACCCGAAGGGCAACCGGCCGCGGACCAGCAAGCGGCCCAAGCACGAGGACGCCGCCGAGGGGTTCGTCCTGACGGTCGACCGCGGTCGGCTGACCTGTCTGGTGGAGGACCGCACGGTCGTCGCCATGAAGGCCCGCGAGCTGGGCCGCAAGGCGGCCGTGGTCGGCGACCGGGTCTGGCTCGTCGGCGACCTGTCGGGCAAGAAGGACACCCTGGCCCGGATCGTGCGGATCGAGGAGCGCAAGTCGGTCCTGCGGCGCACCGCCGACGACGACGACCCGTACGAGCGGGTGGTCGTCGCCAACGCCGACCAGCTGGCGATCGTCACGGCGCTGGCCGACCCGGAGCCGCGGCCCCGGATGATCGACCGCTGTCTGGTGGCCGCGTACGACGCGGGGCTGGAGCCGCTGCTGGTGCTGACCAAGTCGGACCTGACCTCCCCGGACAAGATCCTGGAGATCTACGCGACGCTGGGCGTGAACTACGTGGTGACCAACCGCGAGGAGCTCGCCGCCGGGGACGCGGCGGAGCGGGTGCGCGAGCGGCTGAACGGCCGGATCACCGCGTTCGTCGGCCATTCGGGCGTCGGCAAGACCACGTTGGTGAACTCGCTGGTCGGCGAGGGCCGCCAGCGCGCCACCGGCCACGTCAACGCGGTGACGGGCCGCGGCCGGCACACCACGACCTCGGCGCTGGCGCTGCCGCTGCCCTCCGGGGACGGCTGGGTCATCGACACCCCGGGCGTGCGCTCGTTCGGCCTGCACCACGTAAACCCCTCCCGGGTGATCCTGGCCTTCCCGGACCTGGTCCCCGGTACGGAGGACTGTCCGCGCGCGTGCAGCCACGACGAGCCGGACTGTGCGCTCGACGCGTGGGTGGCGGACGGGCACGCGGATCCCGCCCGGCTGTTCTCGCTGCGGCGGCTGCTGGAGACGCGGGAGCGCCGCGAGGGGGACTGACCGTCCGGCACCGGTTCGAGCGGGTTTGCCGAGTGCACCGTCGGGCTAAATGCTTAATCGCACCGTGTGACGCGATGTCACCTGACGCGGGGAGGCATTCGCCATGGCGTGGCTGCTGGTCGTCGCCGCCGGACTGCTGGAGACCGGTTTCGCGGTCTGCCTCAAGCTGTCCCACGGGTTCACCCGCCTGTGGCCGACGATCGCCTTCGCCGCCTTCGCCCTCGGCAGCTTCGGCCTGCTGACCCTGGCCCTGAAGAAGCTGGACGTCGGGCCGGCGTACGCGGTGTGGACGGGCATCGGGGCCGCCGGCACGGCCATCTACGGCATGGTCTTCCTCGGCGACCTGGTCTCCACCCTCAAGCTCGTCTCGATCTCGCTGGTCATCCTGGGCGTCATCGGCCTCCAGCTGTCCGGCTCGGCTCACTGACCAGCCGCAGCAGTCCCATCAGTTCCCCGAGCCCCTGCTCCTCGGCCGGGGCTATCACGTACGACAGCGCCAGCCGCACGGCGAGCTCGCAGCGCTGCGCCCCTTCCGCCGCGGCGAACGCGGCCGCGGCCCGGTCGCGCACGGCCCGGGCCAGGTCCCCGGGCCCCGGCGCGGGCACGCCGGGCCGTGCCCCCCGGCCGGGCGGCACGGGCAGGTTCCCGTCCCAGCTGCCCGTCAGCAGGGCCCGTACGAGCGGACGGGCGCGGGCGGCGCGCACGGTCCACTCCGCGACCGAGGCGAGGCGCTCGCCGCTGCCGGCCGGGGACCGCAGGACCCGGTCCACGCCGTCGAGGTACCAGTCGGCCTCGCGGCGCACCAGAGCGCGGCCCAGCCCCGCCTTGCCGCCGAACTCGTTGTAGAGGGTCTGCCGGGACACCCCGGCGGCGGCCGCGACGTCGACCATCCGCACGGACGGCCAGGGGCGCGCCAAGAGCGCCACTCCCGCCGCCTCCAGCAAGGACTCCCGGGCTGCCGGCATCTGTGCCTCCCCGCTCGACTCCCCCGCCAGGATTTGACGGGCCGCCAGATCCTGTCAAGGGCGCCTGGGGGTCGCACTGTGGACGTCGTTCGCCCGCCCTGCACCGTCCCGATACTGTTCGGCCATGCCCGACTATGACGATGACCTGCGCCTTGCCCTCGAACTCGCCGACGCGGCGGACGCCGTCACCATGCAGCGCTTCCGCGCCCTGGACCTGAAGGTCGAGACGAAGCCGGACATGACCCCGGTGAGCGAGGCCGACCGGGCCGCCGAGGAGGCCGTGCGGGCGGGGATCGAGGCCGCGCGGCCGGCCGACGCCATCCTCGGCGAGGAGTACGGCCTGAAGGGCAGCGGCCCGCGCCGCTGGGTCGTGGACCCGATCGACGGCACGAAGAACTACGTGCGCGGCGTCCCGGTCTGGGCGACGCTCATCTCGCTGATGGAGGAGGGCGCGGACGGGGTCTTCCGGCCGGTGGTGGGCGTGGTCTCGGCTCCGGCGCTGGGTCGCCGCTGGTGGGCGGCGCAGGGCTCCGGCGCGTACGCCGGGGGTGCGCTGGGCGAGCCCGCGCGGATCGGCGTGTCGCAGGTGGGTTCGCTGGCGGACGCCTCGTTCGCGTACTCCTCGCTGAGCGGCTGGGAGGAGCAGGGCCGGCTGGAGGGCTTCCTGGACCTGACGCGGCAGTGCTGGCGCACGCGCGGCTACGGGGACTTCTGGCCGTACATGATGGTCGCGGAGGGCTCGCTCGACCTGTGCGCGGAGCCGGAGTTGAACCTGTGGGACATGGCGGCGATCGCGGCCGTGGTCCAGGAGGCGGGCGGCCGGTTCACCAGCCTGGACGGGGTGGACGGCGTCCACGGCGGGAACGCGGCGGCCTCGAACGGACTGCTGCACGACGAGATGCTCGGCTACCTGCGCCCCCGCGCCTGAAGCGGCCGCCGGTCCTGCGCCCGGACAACCGGGTGCGCCCTCTTGATGACCCTCCGTGGCCATGGGAATCTGAGAATCCTCCGCTTGTGCGCTTGTGAAGGCCTTCTCTAAGTCCCGGTCCTCCGGCCCTCCGGGCCTGCCGGGACGGCCTGCACGCGCCGCACCCCACCCGGGCGGAGGGACACTCCCAGGAGGTGGCTCTCTTCATGATCGTCCGTGACGCCATGAGCACCGTGATCCTCACCCTCGGCCCCGCACACACCCTCCGCCAGGCGGCCTGCCTGATGTCCGGCCGCCGGGTCGGCGCAGCCGTCGTCCTCGACCCCGACCACAGCGGCATCGGCATCCTGACCGAACGGGACATCCTCAACTCCATCGGCGCGGGACACGACCCCGACCGGGAGTCCGTGGGTGCGCACACCACCAACAACGTCGTGTTCTGCACCCCGCAGGCGACCCTTCAGGAGGCCGCCGAGGCCATGGCCCACGGCGGCTTCCGGCATCTGATCGTGCTGGAGCACGGCGGGCCCGTGGGCATCGTGTCCGTCCGCGACATCATCCGCTGCTGGGTGCCGGCCCGGCGCAGCACCGTGGCGGCATAGCCGCAAGGGCCGGACCCCCTCGGGGGTCCGGCCCTTCAGCTCTCGGCGAGCAGCGGTCAGCCGCGGAGGGCCTGGACCGCGACCTGGAGCCGCTTGCCGAAGTCGCCGTCCGCCCGGCGGAAGTTGTCGATGGCGCGCTCCGCGATGTCCTCACGGGAGACCTGGGCGATGAAGCCGGCCAGGTTCTCGACGAGGCGGCCCTTCTCGTCCTCGGACATCAGGCGGTAGAGGTTGCCCGCCTGGACGAAGTCGTCGTCCTCGGAGTGGACGGGGGCCGCGTGGTCGCCGGTGGCGCCGGAGACCGGGATCGGCTGCCACAGCGGGCGGTCGATCTGGTGCGGGCCGCCGAAGCTGTTCGGCTCGTAGTTCTTCGCGCCCTTGTGGCGGCCGTCGTAGAGGAAGCCGTCGCGGGAGTTGGTGCGCGCCTCGGTGGCGTGCGGGCGGTTCACCGGCAGGTGGTCGGCGTTGATGCCGACGCGGTAGCGGTGGGCGTCGCCGTAGGCGAAGAGGCGGCCCTGGAGCATCTTGTCCGGGGACGGGCCGATGCCCGGCACGAAGTGCGCGGGGCTGAAGATCGACTGCTCGACCTCGGCGAATATGTTCTCCGGGTTGCGGTTGAGCTCCAGCTTGCCGATCTCGATCGGCGGGTAGTCCTCGTGCGGCCACACCTTGGTGAGGTCGAACGGGTTGAAGCGGTAGGTCGCCGCGTCGGCCGCCGGCATGATCTGGACCTGGACGGTCCAGGTCGGGAACTCGCCGCGCTCGATGGCCTCGCGCAGGTCGCGCTGGTGGCTGTCGGGGTCCTCGCCGGCGAGCAGGTTGGCCTCGGCCTGGGTGAGGTTCTTGATGCCCTGGTCGGTCTTGAAGTGGTACTTGACCCAGAAGACCTCGCCCGCCTCGTTGTTCCACTGGAACGTGTGCGAGCCGTAGCCGTTCATGTGGCGGTACGAGGCGGGGATGCCGCGGTCGCCGAACAGCCAGGTCACCTGGTGGGTGGATTCGGGCGACAGGCTCCAGAAGTCCCAGACGTTGTCCGCCTCGGTCGAGCCGGTGTACGGGTCGCGCTTCTGGGTGTGGATGAAGTCGGGGAACTTGATGGCGTCCTTGATGAAGAACACCGGGGTGTTGTTGCCGACGAGGTCGTAGTTGCCCTCTTCGGTGTAGAACTTCAGCGCCCAGCCGCGGGGGTCGCGCACGGCGTCGGCGGCACCGAGGTTGCCCGCGACGGTGGAGAAGCGCAGGAACGTTTCGGTCTGCTTGCCGACCTCGGAGAGGAACGCGGCGCGGGTGTACTGCGTGACGTCCGCGGTCACCGTGAAGGTGCCGTAGGCGCCGGCGCCGCGGGCGTGCACGACGCGCTCCGGGATGCGCTCGCGGTTGAAGTGGGCGAGCTTCTCGAGCAGCAGCTGGTCCTGGACGAGGACGGGCCCTCCGACGCCGGCGGTCTCGCTGTTCTGGTTGTCGGCGACCGGAGCCCCGGCCTCCGTGGTGAGCGGTCCCTGCGTCACGTGCGCCTCCTGCGTCTTTGGTGCCATGCCGTGCATGTCCTGTCCTTGGCCTTTGCCGTACTCGATCCTACGATGGACTTTGTCTAAGTCAAGCAAGCATCCAAGTCCACACGTGATCGGGAGTTACACCCGGTCCCTCACTGTTAGGCTGGTGCCATGAGTGACCTGCTGGAACGACTTCGCGAACGCGGATGGCGCATGACCGCACAGCGGCGCGTGGTGGCGGAGGTGCTCGACGGTGAGCACGTGCACCTGACGGCGGACGAGGTCCACGCGCGCGCGGTGGACAAGCTGCCCGAGATCTCCCGGGCGACCGTCTACAACACCCTGGGCGAGCTCGTCTCCCTCGGTGAGGTCCTGGAGGTCTCCACGGACCGACGGGCCAAGCGGTACGACCCGAACGCCCACCGGCCCCACCAGCACCTGGTGTGCGCCCGGTGCGGCGCGATCCGCGACGTGCACCCGGCGGGCAACCCGCTGGCCGACCTGCCGGACGCCGAGCGCTTCGGCTTCGTGGTCTCGGCGGTCGAGGTGACCTACCGCGGCGTGTGCCCGGAGTGCGCGGGCGCGTAAGAGCGAACAACAAGGGCCGGATCCTGCGGATCCGGCCCTTGTCCGTGCACGGGACCCGGTCGGCCGGTCGCCATCGGTACCGGTACCGGGAAACGCCGAAGGCCCGGATCCAGGGGATCCGGGCCTTCGGTCTTCAGTAGCGGGGACAGGATTTGAACCTGCGACCTCTGGGTTATGAGCCCAGCGAGCTACCGAGCTGCTCCACCCCGCGTCGGTAAACCCAACCGTACGGGACGTCCCCCGGCAGATGCAAATCGGTTGAACGGTGTCCGATCGGTCCGGTCAGGCGGACTGCTCTTCGGCGAGGGCGTCGCGCAGCCGGGCGGCCCGCTCCGCGACCTCCGCGGGCCCCAGTTCCATGGCGCGCACGCACCACTTCTGCCCCTCGGCCAGGTCCCCGTGCCGGGCGGCGAGCAGCCCCAGGCGCAGGGCGGCCCGGCCGTGCCCGGCCACCGCGGCCCGCGTCCACCACAGGGCGGCCTCCGGCTCGTTGCCCTCGCGGGCCAGGAGCAGCCCGAGGTTGAACGCGCCGTTGCGGGAGCCGGCCTCGGCCGCCTCCCGGTACCAGCGCGCCGCCACGGCCATGTCGCCGCGGGCCGCGGCCAGCATCCCGACCCGGACCTGGGCGCGCCGGTGCCCGAGCTCCGCGGCGCGCTCGTACCACTCCTCGCTCTCCGTGCGCGCGGCGCCGCCGACCGGCTCGCCCAGCGCCGGCGGCTCCGGCGGCGGGGCCAGCGACTCCAGCAGCGCGGCCAGGCGGAACGCCGCCTCCGCGCTGCCGCCGCCCGCGGCGCACCGCAGGTGCCGCTCGGCCGCCCGCTCCTCGCCGTCGCGCACCAGGGCGATCCCGACCTGGAGGGCGGCGTCCGTGTGGCCGGCCGACGCGGCCCGCTCGTACCACTTCAGCGCGGCCCGGTCCTCGTCGCGGCTCGCGAAGAGGATCCCGAGGTTGAAGGCGGCGTCCACGCTGCCCGCCTCCGCAGCCTTGGAGAACCACGGCTCGGCCCCGGCCGCGTCCCCGGCCTGGAGCAGCATGATCGCGAGCGCGTTGGCCGCCTCGCGGTGGCCCGCGTAGGCGGCCCGCCGGTACCAGTGCTCGGCCTGCGCGGTCCGGTCCTGTGCGGCGCACAGCAAAGCAAGGTTGTACGCCCCGTTCTGGTCGCCCGCGTCCATGGCGGTCCGGTACCACTTCTCCGCGGTCTCGGTCTCGCCGCGGGCGGCGTGCAGGGCGCCGAGCGCGTTGGCCGCGTTGCCGTCGCCGTCCTGGGCGGCCCGCTTCCACCAGGAGATCGCGCTCTCCTCGTCGCCGGCGTCGCGCAGCAGGAAGCCCAGCGCGCACGCGGCGCGCGCCTCGCCCTGCTTGGCGGAGGTCAGGTACCAGCGCCCGGCCTCCTTGAGCTCGCCGCGCGCCTCCAGCAGCGCGCCGAGGTGGAGCGCGGCGCCGCGGTGGCCGCGGGCGGCGGCCTGGCGGTACCACTGCTCGGCCTCGGCGGGGTCACCCTTCCTCAGGTGGCGGGCCAGGCGGTACGCGGCCTCTCGGTGCCCCTGTTCGGCGGCCTGCCGCAGCCAGCGCTCCACGCCCTTGTCACCGCGGTGCTCCAGGAGGTCGGCCAGCCCGTACGCGCCCAGGGCGTGGCCGGATTCCGCCGCCTGGCGCAGCCAGTACTCGGCGGCGGGCTCGTCCCCGCGCTCGCGGAAGTGGCGGCCCAGGGCGTGCGCGGCCGGGGCGGATCCGGCCACGGCGGCGACCCGCCACCAGCCGGCGGCCTCGTCGGGGTAGCCGCGCTGGAGCAGCAGGACGCCGAGGTTGTTCGCGGCCGCGCGGTCCCCCTCCGCAGTGGCGCCGCGCAGGTACGGCTCGGCTGCGTCCAGGTCGCCGCGGCGCAGCAGCAGGGCTCCGAGCACGCTCATCGCGCCCGGGTCGCCCCGGTCGGCGGCGACCCGGTGGCGGGCCTCGAGCTCCGTGTCGCTCGAGGCATCGGCCTCGGCAAACAGCTCGTCCGCGAAACCCGCATCGGTCAGTGCGGTCTGCGCGTTAACGACCGGTGCCCCCTTGGTGACTGCTGCATCCGCTTCGGCTTCGGCCCTCACAAACCGCCCTGTCTCCAGCAGAGTTGACCTGTCCCCCATAAATCCCATCGTCGCATCACCTGCTACCCGCGTACACCTGGTATGTCGCAGCCTGTGAGGTCACTACAGCGTTTTGTCGACATGCCCACAGAGAGACAAGTCAAACACGCTCCCATGACAACTCACCCGCCCCAGCTACCCCGTGACCCGACGTGTCGATCGCAGACATGACGAAGGCCCGGATCCACCAGGATCCGGGCCTTCATCTTCAGTAGCGGGGACAGGATTTGAACCTGCGACCTCTGGGTTATGAGCCCAGCGAGCTACCGAGCTGCTCCACCCCGCGTCGGTGAAACCACAGTATCACGACGCGGGACGGGATCCTTACGGCTTGGGTGCCGGCTGCTTCGCCTCCGCGTCGATCGCCCGCTTCAGCGCCGCCTGCAGATCGGCCTGGGCCTTGCCGTACGCCGCCCAGTCACCGGCCTTCATCGCCTTGTCGGCCTCCTCCACGGCCTTCTGCGCATCCGCGAGCGCGGCCTTGACCGTCGGGTCCTGGGCCGTTTGCGGCGGGGTGGTCGTACCCGGGGGCGTGGTGGTGCCCGGCGGGGTCACCGGGGTCGTCGGCACCGTCGGCGCCTCCGCCCCGAACACCACGTTCAGCGCCTTCTCCAGCGAGTCCTCGAACGCGGTCTGGCCGCCGTACGTCACCAGCACCTTGCGCAGCAGCGGGTACTTCAGCCCCGAGCTGCGCACGTACACCGGCTCCACGTACAGCATCCCGCCGTCGAGCGGCACCGCCAGCAGGTTGCCGTACTCCACCTCGGAGTCGCCGCCGCGCAGCAGCCGGATCGACTCGGCGATCTTCGGCTCGGACTGGAACTTGCTCTGCACCTGCTTGGGGCCGTCGACCGGCTTGCTCGTCGGCAGCTTCAGGATGCGGATCTTGCCGTAGTCCGCCGAGCCCGGGTCGGCGTTCACCGCCATGAAGGCGCTCAGGTTGTCCCGCTCGTTCGGCGTGAACGTCGTCGTGAGCGAGAAGACCTGGTCCTTCTCCTTCTGGTCCGGCATCTTCATCGACAGGTAGTACGGCGGGACCGCCGTGCCGGCCTTGGTCGTCGGGTCGTCCGGGACGTCCCAGGCCTCGCTGCCGCTGAGGAAGGTCTGCGGGTCCGTGACGTGGTACCGGGTCAGCAGCTCGCGCTGGACCTTGAAGAGGTCCTGCGGGTAGCGCAGGTGGTCCATGAGCGGCTTGGCGATCTCGCTCTTCGGCTTGACCGTGCCGGGGAAGGCCTTCATCCAGGTCTTCAGGACCGGGTCCTCGGTGTCCCACTGGTAGAGGCTGACCGTGCCGTCGTACGCGTCGACGGTCGCCTTCACCGAGTTGCGGATGTAGTTGACCTGGTTCTCCTGCGCCACGACTGCGCGCTGGCTGTTGGTGAGGGAGTCCGCGGTGCTCTGGCCGAGCGTGGTGCGCGAGGCGTACGGGTAGCCGTTGGTCGTCGTATAGGCATCGACGATCCACTTGATCCGGCCCTCGACGACCGCCGGGTACGGGGCGCCGTCGATGGTCAGCCACGGGGCGACGGCCTCGACGCGCTCCTTGGGCGTGCGGTGGTACAGGATCCGCGAACCGTCGCCGATGGCACCGGAGTAGAGGATCTGCGGCTCGTTGAAGGTCAGCGCGTACGCCGCCCGGTTGATCGGGTTGTCGAGGTTGACGCCGGAGTCGCCCTTGTAGCTCGTCTCCTTCTCGCCCTTGTCGTCCGAGTAGTCGAGCTCCTTCTGCGGTCCGCCGACGATCGAGTACTGCTTCGTCTGCTCGCCGTAGTAGATGCGCTGCTCGAAGTCCGTGCCGAAGAGCCCCTTGGAGGGCAGGTCGGACTGGGTGAAGTCGGGGGCGCCCTGGTCGCCGACGGTGGTGCCCTTGGCCGCGACCACGCCGTAGCCGTGCGTGTACTTGAAGTGGTCGTTGATCCAGTTGTTCTTCGGGATGCCGCCGATGTTCAGCTCGCGCAGGCCGATCACCGTGTCCTGGCCGCTGTAGCGGTCCACGGCCAGCGTGGACGGGAAGGCGTAGTAGCCCTTGACCTGCTGCAGCTGTTGGAAGGCCGGGGAGACGATGTTCGGGTCGAGGAGGCGGACGCTGGCCGTGGTGTTGGCCGCCTGGCGCACCTTGGCCTTGTCGTCGCTCTGCGGCACGCCCTGGTAGTCCTTGACCTCGGACCCGTCGATCCCGTAGGCGTCGCGCGTCGCCTTGATGTTCTTCTCGACGTACTGCGATTCCTTGGCCTGCTCGTTGGGCTGGACCTGGAACTTCTGCACGATCGCCGGGTAGAGCCCGCCGATCAGGATCGCGGAGAGCACCATCAGGCCGAAGCCGATCACCGGCAGCTGCCAGGTGCGGCGCCACAGCGTCGCGAAGAACAGCACGGCGCAGATGGCGGCGATGGCGACGAGGATGGTCTTGGCCGGCAGGTAGGCGTTGGCGTCGACGTAGCGCAGGCCGGTCCAGTTGTCGGCGGCCTTGAAGTCGCTGGACTTCACGGCCAGGCCGTAGCGGTCGAGCCAGTAGGCGACGGCCTTCAGCGTGACGAAGAGGCCCAGCAGCACCGAGAGGTGTCCGGTCGCCGCGGCGGTGGCCCGGGCGCCGGGGCTGGTCACGCGCAGACCGCCGTACAGGTAGTGCACGACGACCGCGGCGATCACCGACAGCACGACCGCGGCGAAGCCGAAGCCGAGCAGGAAGCGGTACCAGGGCAGGTTGAAGGTGTAGAACGACACGTCCAGGTGGAACTGGGGGTCCTTCGTGCCGAAGGGCACCCCGTTCACGTACATCAGCCAGGTCTTCCACTGGCCCGCCGCCGAGGCGCCCGCGATCATGCCGACGAGCGCGGCGATGCCGAAGAGCAGCCACTTCCGGTACGGGGCGACGCTCATCCGGTAGCGGTCGAGGCTCTGCTGCTCCATCGACATGGCCGAGAGCGGCGGCCGCAGCCGGTACGCGAGCCAGATGTTCAGCCCGACCGCACCCGCCATCAGCAGGCCGAAGACGGCGAAGAGGCCGATCTTGGTCCACAGGGTGGTGGTGAAGACGGAGGAGTACTTCACGGAGCGGAACCAGAGCCAGTCGGTCCAGAAGCCCGCGAACATGATGAAGGCCATGCCCAGGACGGCCAGCACGCCCAAGGTCATCAGAAGCGTGCGGGCGCGCCGGGAGGGGCGGCCGACTCTCATCCGTGGCCCGGAAGGGCCTGAGCCGCGGTCCGGCATCTGGAAAGCCAAGGTGCGCACCTCGAAAGCTGGGTCTCGTTACTGGACATTTCTAAAGCTGGGCACCCGATCGTAGAGCCCACTCATGCAACTCACTGAGGCTTTGGCCAGTTCCCGGTATCCGCCGGAAAGGAGGCAGGATGTTGTCCATGTCCAACGTTTCCCCCTCCTCCGGCACCCCCATGGCGGCCAGCCCGCTGACCCGTGCCTGCCTCGAGATCGACGAGTACGCAGCCGGCCTCGGCTGGGACCAGCCGGCCCGGCTGTTCGCGCTGGTCGACACGGCCCGGCTGCGCAAGCAGGAGCCCCGCCTGGCGGCCCAGCTCGGCCTCGACACCGACGACGCGGGCCGGTCCTCCCTCACCCCGATCGAGCAGGACAAGCTGCCCGCCGGGACCGCTCTCGACAAGTTCCTCGGCACCGTCGCCTGGCCCGACGCGGTGGTCGGCTGCGCGCTGACCGTGGAGCGGCTGATGCTGCCGCCGTCCGCGGAGGCCTCCGTACCGGAGGGGCTGAGCGACAAGCAGCTCGCGAAGTGGGTCGCCGGGCACCCGGAGCGGCAGGAGGTCCGCCTGACCGTGGCCGTGCTGCGCGACGGCTCGCGCGAGTCGGCCGTACGGCTGCGCGAGAAGGACTCGCCGAACGAGGTGCTCACCGGCGCGAGCCTGGTGCCGGGGCTGGCCGAGGCGCTGGCCGCGACCTTCTCGTAGCGGCCGCCGACGTCCGCGGCCGGGGCGGGCGGTCAGGGCTTGTCGCAGCGCGGCAGCCCGGCCGTGTCCCCCTTGCCGATCTTCTCCACGGCCTGCTTCGCCTCGGCGAGGGTGGAGACCTTGACCAGGGTCAGGCCGCCGGGGGTGTCCTTGGCGGCCGCGGCGCAGTTCTCGGCGGGGGTCAGGAAGTACCGGGCGCCGGCCCTGCGGGCGCCGATGGTCTTCATCTCGATGCCGCCGATGGGGCCGACCTTGCCGGTCTCCTCGATGGTGCCGGTGCCCGCGACGAACTTGCCGCCGGTGAGGTCGCCCGGGGTGAGCTTGTCGACGATGCCGAGGGAGAACATCAGGCCCGCGCTGGGGCCGCCGACGTCGGCGAGCTTGATGTCGATCGGGAACGGGAAGGTGTGGGCGGTGCCCGCGCGGATGCCGACGATGGCGTGGCCGTCGTCCGGCGCCTTGCCCGTGGTGACCGTGAGCTCGGTGGTGCCGGTGGGCTCGCGGTGCGCCTTCTGGGCCTCGGCCGCCTCGGCGGCGGGCACGAGGGCGAAGGTGACGGGCTCACCCGGCTTGTGCTTGGTGACCAGCTTGGCCACGTCCCCGGGGGCGGTGACGGGGGTGCCGTCCACGGAGCGGATCACGTCGCCGGCGTGCAGCTTGCCCTCGGCGGGGCTGGCCTTGACGACGGAGGAGACCACGACACGGGTCGGGACGTCGATGCCGAGCTCCTTCAGGGCCGCCACCTTGGCGGCCTCCTGGGACTGGCTGAACTCCTCGGCGTTCTCCTGCGTGGACTGCTGCTCGGTCTTCCCGTTCGGGTAGAGGTTCTCGTGCGGGACGACGATGTTGTCGCCGGACATCCAGCCGTAGACCGCTTCGATGACGTTCATCTCGTAGTCCGCACCGGTGACGCGGACGGTCGTCATGTTCAGGTGCCCGGTGGTCGGGTACGTCTTGCGCTCGCCGATGCTGATGACCGGCTCGCCGTGCGAGTCGCCGAGCGTGTTCACGGTGGGGCCGGGGCTCATCTCGGAGTACGGGACCGTGGTGAACACCCCCGTGCAAAGCAGCGCGAACAGCATGAGGGTGGCGGCGAGCATCGTCGCAGTGCGGCGTGGCATGGATCGACAGTACGGGACGGCCCTTGGAGGCGGCCGCCGGGGCCGGTCCGCACAGGGGCCGGGCACGGAGGTCTCGGGGCGTTCTCGGCGAAGTATGGGAAGCTTCTCGGCGGAAGCCTCGGCGGAAGTCTCAGGCCGTTCTCACGGGACGCGTCAGACCGCGTCGGAACCGGAGTGGGCCGCTGCCTTCGCCCTGGTCTGCTCGGACCTGTCCATGGCCTCCCGGAACCGCGCGTACCCCGCCAGCTCGGATATGTCGCCCTGGGTGCGGTCGCGGGCCGCCCAGCTGCCCCATATCGCCGCGCCTATCGCGGCGACCAGCGGAATCAGCAACCACGCCAATGACGCCATGGACGTGCCTCCCTGCCCCGAAAGTACGTGTCGTCGTGGCTTCAACGCTCGTGCCCGTGGGGGGGTTACGCAAATCGAGGGCGTGTTGCGCGGCCGATCGGGTGGACAGTACTCCCTGCGTGGGACGGGGCCGCGGGCGGGGGGCCTGTGCGTCGCCCCCGCCCGGTACGGCGGCCGCGGGCCGGCGTCAGCAGGCGCCGACCCACTCCTCGGTGCCGTCCGAGAAGCGCTGGTGCTTCCAGATCGGGACCTCGTGCTTGAGGTCGTCGATGAGCATTCGGCAGGCCTCGAAGGCCTCGCCCCGGTGCGGGCAGGAGACCGCCACGACGACCGCGAGGTCCCCGACGGCCAGATCGCCGATGCGGTGGACGGCGGCCAGGGCGCGGACGGGGTACTTGTCCACCACGCGCTCGGCGATGCGGCGCATCTCGGCCTCGGCCGTGGGGTGGCAGGAGTAGCCGAGCGCGTCCACGTCGGCCCCGCCGTCGTGGTTGCGCACCGTGCCGACGAAGAGCGTCGTGCCTCCCGTGGCGTCGTCGCCGACGGCCTGGAAGACCTCGTCGATCGACAGCGGGGTCTCGCGGATCGCGAGCAGCCGGATCGGATCCGGAGCGGCCTGCTCGCCGGGGTGGTCGAAGTGCGGTGCCATGCAGCCATCGTGCACCACCGCTCTCATGTCGCGGTATAGCCGATTCGACCGGGTGTACGGACCAGGGGTATGGAGCCTCCTACAGGATCAGCGGCCGGGCGACGGGGCCGTACCGCCCCGGACGGGCCGCGGGCACCGGACGGGGCGCGGTCAGATGCCCCGGCGCCTGCGGGCCCGGCGGACCACGGCGGCGGCGCCCAGCAGGGCCACCGTCGCACCGGCGGCGCCCGCCGCGGTGGCGTCCTTGCGGCCCAGCCGGCGGCCCGCGACGGTGTGCCGGCCCGCGACCTCCTGGAGCAGCTCGGCCAGCACCTCCTCGTTGGTCCAGCGCGGCCGCCAGCCCGCCGCGTGCAGCCCGCTGACGCTGACCACCCACGGGTGCATCGTGTACGCGAGGTCGCCCGCCGGGGACGGCGTCAGCCCGATCCGGTGCAGCCGGGCCGCGGCCCCCAGCGCCACCGCCGAGGGGAGCTCCATGCGGCGGATGCCGCTGAGCTCCTCGACCTCCTCCTGCTCCAGCCAGCCCTCGCAGCCGACCGCGAGCTCGCCCTCGACCTTCTCCAGGGCGGCGTACTCCAGCGCGCTGACGAGGTCCTCGACGTGGCAGAACTGCCAGGTCGGGCGGGATCCGGCGACCACGAGCAGGCGCGGGGACTCGAAGTAGCGGGTCAGCGCCGTGTCCGTACCGCCGACCAGCACGGCCGGGCGGATCACCGTGACGTTCAGCCCGGGGTGGGCGCGCGGCGCGCGGCGGCCCAGCCGCTCGATCTCCAGCAGGTCGCCGACGCCGGTGGCCTCGGCCGTGGCCCGCAGCTCGGAGTCCTCCGACAGCGGGATGTCGTTGTCCGGCAGCGCTCCGTAGACCATCGCGGAGGTGCACAGCACGACGCGGCGCACCCCGGCCGCGGCGGCCGCCGTCAGCACCGTCTGGGTGCCGCGCACGTTGTACGCCGTACGGGCCGCCGGGTCGGTCTCGAGGTCGAGGTCGAGCGCGAGGTGGACGACCACGTCGCTGCCGCGCAGCTTGTCGGCGATCGCGGGGTCCCGTACGTCCAGGACGTGCCACTGGGCGTCCGCGCAGTCGCCGCGCCGCTCGTCGATCGCGACGACCTGCTTGACCTCCTCGGAGGCGGCCAGGCGGCTCACCAGGGCCGCGCCGACGCCCGACGCGGCGCCGGTCACGGCGATCACCGGGCCGGACCGCCGGTGAGCCGGGTGGTTTCGCGGCTGGCGAACACCCTGGGCGCTGTCGCCGTGCTCAGGGCGGTTCTCGTCGTCGAGCGGCGCACGGCCGTGCTTATCCGAAAACTGCGGATCCGGGGAACTCACCAGGCGTCTCCAGCGGTTGTCTTCAGTGGGGACGCGCCGTGACGCGTACCCACCAGGTGATGTCCATCCTGCCGCAGCCCAGGAGTCGGCGGAGCACCGAGCCCGGAACCGGGTGTGGTGTCTACGCTGGGTGGTGTTGTGGGACCACTTGCCCGCCGGCACCGCCGGCGGCCCTACGAGCCGAGGAAACCCGTGAGCGACACCCCATTCGGATTCGGCCTTCCGCCGGAGGAGCCGGAGAGCGGCGACGAGGGCAAGAAGAAGGGCGGCGGCCAGGGCGGCCCCAATCCGTTCGGGTTCGGCGGCTTCGGCCTGCCGGGCGGCGGCGGCGCGGGCGGGCAGGGCGGCGCGGACAACCCCTTCGCCGCGATGTTCGGCCAGATGAACCCGGCGGACCTGGGCGCTGCCTTCCAGCAGCTCGGCCAGATGCTGAGCTACGAGGGCGGTCCCGTGAACTGGGACATGGCCAAGGACATCGCCCGCCAGACCGTCGCCCAGGGCACCTCGGACGGCGTGAAGGACACGAGCGTCGGCATCGCGGAGCAGTCCGCCGTGGCGGAGGCCGTGCGCCTCGCCGACCACTGGCTGGACGACGTGACCTCGCTGCCCTCCGGCGCGACCACGTCCGTCGCGTGGAGCCGCGCCGAGTGGGTCGAGGCGACGCTGCCCGTGTGGAAGGAGCTCGTGGACCCGGTCGCCGAGCGCGTCGGCGCGGCCATGGGCAGCGTCCTGCCCGAGGAGATGCAGGCCATGGCGGGCCCGCTGCTCGGCATGATGCGCTCCATGGGCGGGGCCATGTTCGGCCAGCAGATCGGCCAGGCCGTGGGCGTGCTCGCGGGCGAGGTCGTCGGCTCGACCGACATCGGCCTGCCGCTGGGCCCGGCCGGCAAGGCGGCCCTGCTGCCGCTGAACATCGAGAGCTTCGGCAAGGACCTCGGCGTCCCGTCGGAGGAGGTGCGGCTGTACCTGGCCCTGCGCGAGGCGGCGCACGCCCGGCTGTTCGCGCACGTGCCGTGGCTGCGCTCGCACCTGTTCGGCGCCGTCGAGGGGTATGCGCGCGGCATCAAGGTCGACACCTCCAAGCTGGAGGACGTGGTCGGCCAGATCGACCCGACCAACCCGGAGCAGCTGCAGGAAGCCCTCCAGGGCGGCATGTTCCAGCCGCAGGACACCCCCGAGCAGAAGGCCGCGCTGGCCCGTCTGGAGACGGCCCTGGCGCTGGTCGAGGGCTGGGTGGACGCGGTGGTGCACGAGGCGGCCAAGCCGCGGCTGACCTCGGCGGACGCCATGCGGGAGACCATGCGCAGGCGGCGCGCCTCGGGCGGCCCGGCGGAGCAGACGTTCGCGACGCTGATCGGGCTGGAGCTGCGCCCGCGCCGGCTGCGGGACGCCTCGCGGCTGTGGGCGTCGCTGACCGACGCGCGCGGCGTGGAGGGGCGCGACGGTCTGTGGGAGCACCCGGACATGCTGCCGACGGCCTCCGACCTCGACGACCCGGACGGCTTCGTCCACCGCGAGCAGCTGGACTTCTCCGAGATCGACAAGATGCTCGGCGAGGCCGCGCAGCGGCGTGACCAGGGCGACCAGGGCGACCAGGGCGACCAGGGCGACCAGGGCGACCAGGGCGAGGGTGGAGACAAGAAGTGAGCCTGTACGAGGACGCCGTCCTGGTCCTGAAGGGGTACGAGGGCCGGGACGAGCAGCAGAGCGCCCTGCGCGAGGTCTACCTGGAGCACCTGGCGGCGCATCCGGACGGGGTCTACAAGCCCTGTCAGGCCGGGCACGTCACCGGCAGTGCGCTGGTGATCGACCCGGTGGGCGGCCGCGTGCTGCTGACCCTGCACAGGAAGCTGGGCCTGTGGCTGCAGATGGGCGGGCACTGCGAGCCCGGTGACGCCACGCTCGCCGGGGTCGCGCTGCGCGAGGCGGTCGAGGAGTCGGGCATCGGCTCCGGGCTGACGCTGCTGGCGGGCGGGCCGGTGCGGCTGGACCGGCACCCGATCCCGGCGCCGTGCAACTGGCACCTGGACGTGCAGTACGCGGCGCTGGCTCCGGCCGGCGCGGTGGCGGAGATCAGCGACGAGTCGCTGGACCTGCGCTGGTTCCCGTACGAGGAGGTCGCGGCGGTGGCCGACACCTCGGTCGTGCGGCTGGTCGAGGCGACCCGGGCGCGGCTGGGCGCGTGAACGCGTGAACTGACGCCGCGAGGGGCGGGGCCGCCGGTGCGGCCCCGCCCCTCGGCGGTGGTGCGGCGGTCAGTTCCAGACGTTGTTCTGGTTCTGGGCGTGGGCCCCGTGCTGGCCCATGCCGAACTGCGCGGCGAGGCCCTGCCCGAGCTGGGCGCTCTGCGGCGGCAGCACCTCGCTGGGCTGCACCAGCGCGAAGCCGGTGCCGAGGAAGCTGAGCTCCCAGCCCTCGCCGGTGTTGCCACGGCGGCGCCAGACGCCCGAGGAGTGCGTCTGGGCCTGCATCTGCACGCGCAGCGAGGTGGACCAGGCGACGATCGCGTCGGCGTCCGCGTTGACGTACTTGTCCGGGGTGACCTGCATCATCAGCGGCTGCCCGGAGGTCATCAGCGCGACCTTGCCGCGGCCGGTGATGTTGAGCTGGTACTTGCCGGAGCCGGAGATCCCGTACTGGCTGTCCACCGCGATGACCTCGGTGTGCAGGGTGGAGTCCATGGCCAGGACGTAGCTGCTGTCGACGGTGAGGCCGTCCTGCTCCACGTCGAGGACGTGCACGTGCTGGGCGAGGTTGGCGAAGTAGACCGTGCCCTGCCCGGAGCAGCGCATCAGGTCGAGGCCCTCGCCGGTGCGGCTGCGGGCGTTGCGCTGGTTGTTGGTCTGGTATTCGCCGTCGAAGTCCATGATCCCCTGGTAGGCGACCATGGAGCCCTTGCGGGCGAGTACGTCGTCTGAACCGGCCAGGGTGACCCGCAGCAGCTGCGGGTTCTGGACGGTGTACCGGTCCTGGGACTGCTGCTCGGCGTGGCCGAAAAGTGAGCTCTGCATGATGTGTGTCCGCTCCCCCTCAGCCCCGGGTCCGGAGCCGGTCGGTGCTGTCCTCGCTGGGCTGTACGACGACGATCCCCTGGCCGGAGAAGGCCATCTGGTAGGCCTCCCCGCTGCCGCGGCCGATCATCGACGAGGCCTTGAAGCTGCGCTTCCCCTTCACCTTGAGGTTCGGCGACCAGGCGACGAGCGCGTCCGGGTCGACGTACGTCTCGTCCTCGCCGCGGCCGCAGTCGACGACGATCGGGGTGCCGCGCGAGGTGATCGCGACCCAGCCGGTGCCTGAGATCTGCACGTTGAACAGGCCCTGGCCGGCGAACTTTGCCATGCCCTTGACCCGCTCGACGCCCCACTGGAGGTGGGCGTCGAAGGCGAGGACGTTGGTGCCGTTGACCGAGAGGGCGTCGTTGTTCAGGTGGATGACGACGACGTCGGCGCCGTAGTCGGCGAGGTAGAGCAGGCCGTCGCCGGTGCACTTCATCAGGGGGGCGCCCTCGCCGGTGAGCCACTGCGAGGCCATCTGGCGCAGGGCCGGCGGGTTGGGCTCGTACTGGACGAAGCCCTCGTAGGCGACCATCGAGCCGGTGCGGGCGAAGAGGTCCTGGCCGCTCTGCATGGCGACCTTGAGCATGGCGCGCCCGTGGTTCTCCATGCGGGCCGTGACGGGGGTGGGGGCGTAGCCCGCGAGCTGCTGGTTCATTGCGTTCATGACGGGCTCCCTCAGACCTCGTACGGCTGGACGACGATGAAGTTGCCGGGGGCGCCGCGGAACTGGAGGTTCACGGTCTCCCCGCTGTGGCCCGGGTAGGCGTTGCGGCGCAGCCGGACCTGGCTGGAAACGATCACCTGGGAGGCCGCGGACCACGCCACGATGGCGTTGCTGTCGGCGAAGGTGGTCGGCGTCACGGGCAGGACGACGGGGGTGCCGTGCGTCTTGACGATCACGGTGCCGGTGCCCTGGAAGAGCATGGTGAACAGGGCGCCGCCGGGGATCCCGTGGCCCTCGATGCGGCGGACCTCGTGGTGGAGGGACTCGTCGAAGGCGAGGACGCTCTCGGAGGAGACGCAGATGCCGTCGCCCTGGAGCTCGATGGCGTGCAGGTGGGCGCCGTTCTCGGCGAGGAAGACCTGGCCGCGGCCGCTGCAGCGCATCAGCTGCATCTCCTGGCCGGTGGCGTTGCCGACGATGCGGCCCGCGAAGCCGGCTCCCTTGTAGCTGAAGTCGACCTTGCCCTGGTACAGGACCATGCTGCCCTGGCGGGCGAGCACGGGCTGGCCGCCCATCGCCAGGTCGACGCGCATGAGCTGCTGGTTCTGCGCCGTCCAGCGGGCGCCCGTGGGCACCTCCTTGTACGGCTGGAGTGCGGCGCCGAGGCCGCCGCCGGGGGCCTGCGGGGCAGCCTGGCCGTAACCCGGCTGGGGCTGCTGGCCGTACGGGGGCGGCTGCTGGCCGGGGACCTGGCCGTAGCCGGGCTGGGGCTGCTGGCCGTAGGGCGCGGGGGCCGGGGCCGGCGGGGGGACCTGGCCGTAGCCGGGCTGCTGGTGGCCGTAACCGGGCTGAGGGACCTGGCCGTAGGAGGGCGGGCCCGGCTGCTGCGGCGGGTGGGGCGGCTGTCCGTACGGGGCGGGGGCCTGCGGCGCCTGCGGGGTGACGGGGCCCACCATGGTGGGCGCCGAGTGCACCGGGGCGGCCGGGGCCGGCTGCTGGTACTGCGGGGCGGGCGCCTGGGGCTGCGGGGCCTGGGGAGCCTGCGGGGCCTGGGGCGGCTGGGGAGCCTGAGGCGCCTGGGGCGGCTGGGGGGCCTGGACCGGAGCCCCGAAGGACGGGGCGGGGGCGGGGGCGGGGGCGCCACCCGGCGGCGGGGCGAATCCGGGGGCGCCGGCCGGGGCCGGGGCGGCCGGCTGTGCCTGCGCCTGCTGCTCCTGCTCGTCCTCCTCGGCGACCTCGCCGCCGAAGTTCTTCAGCAGCGCTGCGAGTCCGCCGTCGAAGCCCTGGCCGACGGCGGCGAAGCGCCACACGTCCTTGAGGTAGAAGTCGCCGAGCATCACCGCGCGCTCGGTGCTGAACTCCGCGCCCGTGAAGGAGTACCGCACGACCTCCTCGCCGCCGGCCACGATCCGGATGTAGCCCGGGCCGATCTGCGACATCTGGCCGGCGCCGTCGATGGTGGCGGTGAAGGACAGCTTGTGGATGGCGGCCGGGATGCGGTCCAGCGTCACCCGGAACGACTCGGTGTCGCCCGCCTGCGGGCCGAGCTGCTGGATGGACTCCTCCGGCGACTTCGGCTGGTTGTAGAAGACGAAGTAGCGGTCGTCCGACAGCCGCTCATCGGCGTCGAGGCCGAAGCAGCTGATGTCGAAGGCGAGTCCCGGCCCGGCGATCTGGACGCCCACGTACAGATCGGTGCCTGCCGTCAGATCGCTGATCCTGGCCTTGTGACCGCGTTGGAATTCCCTGGCCATACGTAACGACCGTCCCCCATCCCGACAGTGGATTGCGTGCCGCTCAGGCTAGCCCCATCCGCGGACATCCGGCCAAGTCGGTACCGACCCGGTACACGGCGCCTCACCCGCCGCGGGGCTCCGGGACCTTGGGGAGGCGCTCGGCGGCGGCCACCCCCTCCAGGTAGCCGCGGGCCCGCTCGGTGCGCGGGTAGGCCTCCAGCAGCTCCCAGAAGCGCGGCCCGTGGCCCGGTACGAGGAGGTGGGCCAACTCGTGCAGCAGCACGTAGTCGACGACGTACTCCGGCATCCCCTGGAGGCGGTGCGAGAGGCGGATGCTGCCCTCGGCGGGGGTGCAGGAGCCCCAGCGGGTGTTTTGGTTGGTGACCCAGCGCACGGAGCGCGGGCGGGCGCGGCCGCCGAGGTACTGCTCGGACAAGCGCTCGGCGCGCCCGGTCAGTTCGGCGTCCCCGAGGGTGCGCCGGCTCTCCTGCGCCGCGAGCCTGTCGAGCATGACGCCGACCCAGCGCTGCTCCTCGGCCTCGGACATCCGGGCAGGGATGAGCACGACCGTACGGTCACCCTCGCGGTAGGCGGACACGGTCCTGCGGCGACGCGCGCTCCGGCGGACTTCGACGGCGCGCTGCATGGGGTCGGCGGACACGCCCATGACCGTACCCGCTCGCCGCGGCCGACGTCCCGCCGCTCCACGGTTCGAACATGATCGATTCGAAGCCGGTGTGGAATGCACCCTCAATCTCCATCTCATATGCCTTATAGGGGCTGCCTGTGGACAAATGCGCGCACGGATCGCGGAGGGCGGGCACTCTGCGGGGGACGGCAGAACGTGTGCGGGAGGGGGCAAGGCCATGTATCCGAAGGTGAAGCCGGCGCTGGCCAGGGCGTGGCGGGATCTTCAGACGGTGCAGTTCGGGGTGACGCCGGCGCATGCGGTGGTGCTGGGTCCGGTGGACACGGCGACCGGGTCGCTCATCGACCGGATCGACGGGACGCGGGGCATGGACCGGCTGCGGGCGGAGGGGTCGGGGATGGGCCTGCCGGAGGGGCAGGTGGACGCGCTGGTGCGGCGGCTGGCCGCGGCCGGGCTGGTCGACGACGCCACGGCGGGCGGTCCGCAGGCCCAGGCGGTTCGCAAGCGGCCGGAGACACTGGAGCGGCTGGGGCCCGACCTGGGTTCGCTGTCCCTGGTGCACCGTGAGCCGGGCGGGGACCTGCGGGGTGTCGCGGCGCGGCGGAGGTTACGGGTCCAGGTGCGCGGCAGCGGCCGCGTCGGCGCGATGATCGCCGCGGTCCTGGCGGGAGCCGGTGTGGGGCGGGTCGAGGTGCTCGACGGGGGCCGGGTGGAGCCGGCCGACGTGGCCCCTGGCGGGCTCGGGCCCGGCAGCATCGGCCGGCTGCGCGCCGAGGCCGCGGCGCGGCTGGTGCGCGAATCGGCTCCGGGGCGGGCGCCCGGGGCCTCTGAGCGGGAGGGCCCCGAGGGGGCGACGGCCCTGGTGGTGGTCGCACCCCGGGACGGGTTGCAGTCCTGGGCCCCCGACCCCGGCACCGCGGCCGACTGGATCGCCGCCGGTACCCCGCACCTGTACGCCGGGGTGCTGGAGGGCACCGGGCTGGTCGGGCCGCTGGTGCTGCCGGGGGTCACGGCGTGCGCGGGCTGCATGGAGCGGGAGCGCATCGAGCGGGACCCGGCCTGGCCGCGGATGCTCGTGCAGTGGCGTTCGGCGCACCGCCGGCGGGCCACCGCCGCCTGCGACCTGGGGGTGGCCACGGCGGTGGCCGGCCTGGCCGCGGCCCATGCGCTGTCGTTCCTGGACGGGGAGCTCCCGGCCTCCACCGCGGCCCGCTGGGAGGCCGCCCTGCCGGGGCTGCACTGGGAGCGCACCGCGGTCCGGCCCCATCCGGACTGCCCGTGCGCGGCGGCCTCGCTCGCTGCGGAGCAGGAACCCTCGGCGGAGCAGGAGCAGGAGGTCCGGCCGTGAGGCGGCTGTCACCCGAGCGCGGCGAGCCGCTCCTCGACGACGCGGCAGAACTCCGGGATCCGCGGCTGCGCCCAGGCGAGCACCGGAATCAGACCCCGCAGGGTGATGAGCAGCTCGTGCACCGTCCCCCTGGGCGGGTTGAGGTCCAGGAACTGCGCGAGGTACCGCTCGGCTTCGTCCCAGCGGGGCCACATGCAGTGAACGAGTACGAGGTTGCTGTAGTCGTCAGGATCACCGGGGGCGGAGAGGAGTTCGGCCGCCCGTTCCAAGTGGTGGTCGCGCTCGGGGTGCCGGAGCACGTGCAGCACCACGGCCGTTTCGAAATGGGTCCAGCCGTCGTCGGGGTCGAGTGCGATCGCCCGCGTGAGGTCGGCCAGAGCCTGGTCGTACTGTCCGAGCACGCGCCGGGCAAAACCCAAGCGGATCAGCACGGGCGCGCTGTCCGGGCGGACCTCGTCCGCACGGCGGTAGGCCGCCAGGGCCTCCTCGGTCCGTCCCAGCTTGAAGAGGACGTCCCCCCAGTCGCTGAGAGCCCAGGGGTCATCGGCCCCGAGTTCGATGGCACGGGCGTGGTCGGCCAGGGCTTCGTCGTACCGGCCGAGCAGTTCATGCGTCAGTCCCCGGCGCTGGTAGGCCCATCGGTAATCCGGGCTGAGCTCGATTGCGCGATCGAAGCCGACCAACGCCTGTTCGAGCATGTTCATCAGCCGGTAGGTCTCGCCGCGGTCGGCGAGGGCCCAGGCGTAGTCCGGTGCGAGCTCGATGGCCCGGGTCAGGTCGGCGAGCGCCTCCTCGTACCGGTCTGCCAGCCGGAGGGTGTCCCCCCGGGCAGCGAACGCCACAGAGTGGTCGGGCTCCAGTTCGAGGGCACGGGTGTAGTCGGCCAAGGCCTCCTCGTACCGTTCGCGGGCCCGGTGGCAGTCGCCTCGGGCGACGCGGGGCCAGGCGAAGTCAGGATCGAGCTCGATCGCCCTGTCCAAGGCGGCCAGAGCCTCCTCGTACTGCCCGGTGTTCGCGAGGACCCAGCCCCGGTTCGCCAGGGCCCAGTCGTTGTCCGGGTCGATCTCGAGGGCGCGGTCGAAGTCGGCGAGAGCCTCGCTGAACCGGCCGGTGCTGCGATGGAGGACGCCGCGCTGGATGAACGCCCCGTAGTTGTCCGGAGCCAGCTCGACGGCCCGGTCGAAGTCGGCCAGTGCCTCCTCGTACCGGCCGAGGTTGTGGCGGCAGTAGCCTCGGCAGATCAAGCTCCAGACATCCGGGTCGAGTTCGAGGGCGCGGGTGTAGTCCGCGACGGCTTCTTCGAAGTGTTCCGTGAGCTCGTGGGTCCGGCCGCGGCCGTAGTGGGCGCGCTCGGTCTCCGGGTCGAGGGCGAGGGCCTGCGCGTAGTCGGCCAGGGCCTCGGGGTACCGCTCGGCGTTGCGGTGGTCGCGGCCGCGGAGGGTGAAGGCGAGGCAGCGGCCAGGGGTGTCGAGCGCGGCACGGGTCAGCAGGAGGGTCAGGGTGGCGGTGCCCGGGTCCGGCTGGTCCAAGGCCGTGCGGAGGCGTTCGCCCCAGACGGCGAGGTCCGCGGACTCGGAGTCCCGGCCGGCCTGGTCCAGCGTCTCGACCCAGCGGCGCAGGGTGGTGATGCCGTCGTCGTAGGCGTCGAGGAGCTCCCTGAGAGCGGCGGGGAGGGCTCCGCGGGCGTCGGCGCAGAGCCGGTGGTAGGTCTCCTGGAGGCGGTGGCTTCGCCAGTTCTCGTCCGACCACCAGCCGTCCGATGGGGCGGCGGCCTCCTCCAACCGGTCGCGGCGTTGCCGGAAGGCGTCGGCCAGGCGGCCGTGCAGCTGTTCCCAGCGCGCGGGGGACTGCCGGCGCTGCAGGCGCAGCATCGCGGTGCGGACGACCTGGTGGTAGCGGCAGTGGCCGGAGCGGTCGGTGACGAAGGGCATCGAGCGCAGCCAGCCGAAGAGTTCGGCCGCCTCCTCCTCGACGGCGGCCCGGTACACGTCCTCGTCCAGCTCCTGGGGGAACGCGCAGGCCAGGGCGGCAGCCCGGCGGGCGGGGTCGGTCTCCCACTTCAGGAACCGCTCCACGGCGGTGCCGCTGGGGTCCCCGATCTCCTCCACGCTGCCGGGCTGGGTCTCGGCGAGGGTGGACACCAGAACCGGGAGCCGGCCCGACAGCCGCAGGATCACCTCGACGACCCGTTCGTCCGTGACCCCCTTGCCGGCGAGCAGCGTGCGGGCCTCGGTGTCGGTGAAGACCTCCAGCGGCCATTCGGTGACCAGGTCGTGCCAGTCCTCCCAGCAGCGGGCGGCGAGGCGGGACTGTCCGGCGAGGACGACCAGCACGTTCGCGGGGAGTTCCCCGTGGCGGTCGCTGACCAGGATGTCGCGCAGCCACGTGTCGAGCATCGGCCCGGTGCGCTCGTAGGTGTCGAAGAAGAGCACGATCCACGGGTTCTTCCGTGCGACCTCGGTGAGCTCTTCCAGGAAGACGGGGGTGAGGGCGTCCAGCGGGGAGAGGACCAGTTCGACGTCGCCGTGGCTGCGCAGCCGGGTGCTCAGGAGGGCCTTGACCCGGTCCGCGCCGGCGGCGACCTGGTTGGGGTCGACCGCGCCGGTGAAGGCGCCGACCCCGGGGATCATGCCCAGCCCGACCAGGCCCAGCTGGGAGGCGACCACGCTGGAGGGAGAGGGAGAGGGGGCGCCGCCGGCGGCCGGATCGGTTCCGGGGGCGGCTATTCCGGCGTCGGCCTCGTGCCGGCGCTGGCGGTAGGTGGCCAGCAGTTTGTCGAAGCCCTTCAGCGGGGCGCCCTGCTGGGCGAACTGGGCGCTGATGAGCTCCATCGTCTCGATGACGTCGGCGACGGATTCGTCGGCATAGGCGGTGACCGCCTGGCCTTCGCGGGCGATGGTCTCCAACTGGCGCACCAGGGTCGACTTCCCGACGCCGGCCTGCCCGCGGACGTGGAAGAGGAACTGCGCCGCCTCGTCCGGGGGCCGGCGCAGGGTGTCGCGGAAGGCCGACACCTCCCCCTGGCGGCCGATGAAGCCGCTGGAACGCCGCCGTCGGATCAGTTCCTGCCTCGAAGGCCCCCGCCCCGCCATCCACAGCCCTTTCGCGATCGGTCACGGTTGCTGCCCGACCATGGTGTCCCACCCGGGGGGACCGCGGTCCCCGATGGCCGGATTCGAGCCCTGGCGGAGGGGAGCCGGTGCGGGCCCGACGGGTGGGAAGGGCCATGACAGGATGCGTTTTGACCGCAGGCACGGGGAGGGCACCCCTGAACCGCCGCTTGCGCCACGGCTGTCTGGGAATTGGAGGGGCGCATGTCTGATCTTCCCCGGAAGGCGGTCACCCGGACCGTCAAACTGGCCGCTCTGCCGCTCGGCATAGCGGGTCGGGCCACCTGGGGGCTCGGGAAACGGATCGGGGGCAAGTCGGCGGAGATCGTGGCGCGGGAGATCCAGCAGCGCACTGCCGATCAGCTGTTCCGCACGCTCGGGGAGTTGAAGGGCGGTGCCATGAAGGTGGGGCAGGCCCTGTCGGTCTTCGAGTCGGCGCTGCCCGAGGACTTCGCCGGGCCGTACCGGGCGGCGCTGACCAAGCTGCAGGAGGCGGCTCCGCCGCTGCCCGCGCAGACGGTGCACCAGGTTCTGGCGGAGCGGCTGGGTGCCGATTGGCGGGATCTGTTCGAGGAGTTCGAGGACAAGCCGGCCGCGGCGGCCTCGATCGGGCAGGTGCACCGGGCGGTGTGGCACGACGGCCGGCAGGTCGCGGTCAAGGTCCAGTACCCGGGAGCCGGGGAGGCGCTGGTGTCGGACCTGAAGCAACTGGGCCGGTTCGCGGGGCTGCTGGGGCCGCTCGTTCCCGGCATGGATCTCAAACCCCTGATCCAGGAGATGCGCGAGCGCGTCGTGGAGGAGCTGGACTACGAGCTGGAGGCCGAGGCGCAGCGCACCCACGCCGATGCGTTCGAGGGCGATCCGGACGTGGTAGTACCGGATGTCGTGCACCAGGGCGATCAGGTGCTGGTGACGGAGTGGTTGGAGGGGACCCCGCTGTCGGAGGTGATATCCGACGGCACGCAGGAGGAGCGCGACCGCGCGGGGCAGTTGCTGGCCCGGTTCCTCTTCACGGGGCCCGCGCGCACGGGGCTCCTGCACGCCGATCCGCACCCGGGGAACTTCCGGCTGCTGACGGGGCCGGACGGTCGGATGCGGCTGGGCGTGCTGGACTTCGGCACGGTCGACCGGCTGCCGGGCGGGTGGCCCAAGCCGATCGGCACCTCGCTGCGGATGACGCTGGAGGGGGACGCCGAGGGGATCTACGGGCACCTGCGCGCCGAAGGGTTCGTGCGGGAGTCCATAGAGCTGGCCCCGGAGGCGGTGCTCGACTACCTGCGGCCGATCATCGAGCCGGCCGAGGCCGAGGAGTTCACCTTCACCCGGTCGTGGCTGCGCGGGCAGGCGGCCCGCATAGCCGATCCCCGCTCCCCCGCCCACCAGTTGGGTCGGCAGATCAACCTGCCGCCCTCGTACCTGCTGATCCACCGGGTCACGCTGAGCACGATCGGGGTGCTCTGCCAGCTGGGGTCGACGGTGCGGCTGCGGGCCGAACTGGAGGCCTGGCTCCCGGGGTTCCTGCCGCCGGAGTGAGCGGACGGGGGCTGCGTACCGGGTCGGTCACCACCAGGACGAGTCGAGGCGGCCCTCGATCGCCCGGAGGTTGGCGCGCGCGCAGTCCACGCAGAAGTACTGTCTGGCACCGTTCTCCACGGAGCAGGTCCAGGTCGGCGGGGCGACGTTGTCGGGGGCCCGGGTGCCGCAGCGCGCGCAGACGACGGGCTGCGCCTCGGGTCCCGGCGAGGCGGGATGGGGAGTCGGCTGGTCCACCTCCAGACGATATCCCCGCGGGGCCGCGGAGCGGTCCGCAACGCACCGGGGGGACCGGTCCGTTCGGACCGGTCCCCCCGGGAGGCTGCCGCGCCGCCGGCCGACGGCGGTCGTTGTCGGCCGGCGGCGGTCGTTGTCGGCCGGCGGCGGTCGTTGTCGGCCGGCGGCGGTCGGCGGCGATCGGTGGCCGTCAGTGCATGACGGCCATCGCCAGTGCACGGCGGGCGCGCAGGGAGACGCGCTCGGCTCGCCGCTGCATGCGGCGGGCGGCGACCAGGCGCAGGGCGCGACGCTCGGCGTCGACCTCACGCATCCGGTCCTCCATATGTGCACGGGCCAGGGCTTCTGGGATGAGTTGCATTTCGCGGGTCCTGTTCTGACGCGAGGTGATCGCGCCGGCGGTGATGAAGTCTGCGGTGGCGGAGCCGTTCGGCTTCTCGCTCGTCGTGTGGGCGGTCATGGGGGCCTGCTTCAGGGGGTCGTGCGTCAGGGGGCGGTCGATGGTTCCGATGGCGGTCATGCCGAGGCAACCGGGTTCTTGCGCGGGCGGCCACGGGGACGCTTGCGGGCGACGACCACACCCTGGACGAAGAGCTCGCCACCCCAGACACCCCAGGGCTCGCGGCGCTCGACCGCGCCGGCGAGGCAGGCCTCGACCAGCGGGCAGGTGCGGCACAGGGACTTGGCGTACTCGACGTCGGCCGGGGACTCGGCGAAGAAGACCTCGGGGTCGTAGGTGCGGCAGGCGACGGGTACGCCGAGGTTCTCGATGGCGTCGTCGAGCGCGGTGAGCGCGGTGAGGGGAGTCAAGGTGGAGTCCTCCGGGACTGCGGGCGGGGAGATCGTGTGGGTCTGCGGTACGGACGGGGCGTGCGCTTCGAGTTGCACGGTGTTTTCTTCCTCGTCTTGTTCGTCTAGTCGTTCCGGCCGGGTCGGCCGGGGGCGGCTGGTACCTGGTCTTGCCAGTCCCGAGGCTCCTTCGGGCTGCCGGCCCCCGTTCGGGGGCAAACAGAAGGGCCGCGGATCCCGGGTGGGGTTCCGCGGCCCTGAAGGCGCCGGCCTGATCATCGGATCAGGCTGGATCACTCCAGGGTTCGAGCCCACGGAAGGCCCACATCAGGTCGTGCTGGTGCTTCGTCTGCTTCGTCTGCTTCGTCTGCGTTCCGGCACCGGCCGCGGCGGCAAAGCCATAGGCCTGGGCCTGGGCTTCTGCCAGTACTGCCACCGGTGCCTGGGTCGGTCGCTCATTCCGCTCGCTCGCGAGCAGCGCGGCAGGCGCGGCCGCCATGGCGCGGTTGCCGGCGGAAATCGCAGACAGACCGGTACCAGGGAGCGGGAGGAGGGAGACGGAACCGAGCAGGGTGGAGCCGAGGGTGCAGGAAGCGACGACCGAGCGATCGGTCATTTTGGTGCTGGTCATGAAGCTGGTCACTGGTCTCGCCTCCTCTCGGCGTCTCGGGGACGGGGGCCCGGGGGCCTGTCCCATGCGTATTCGGATAAGTACAGCACGGATCCGGAGCTTCGTGTGAAGCCACCGTTTCCGTTGCTAAGAACCTATGGGGATCCGACGGGCATGTGCAAACTATTTTTCCGACGAGTTTCTACGCGTCGGCCCCGGCGCCGTCGCCGGGTTCCTGACCTGCGCAGATCGCCAGAACATCGGCTCCGTACCGGTCGAGCTTGCGGACCCCCACTCCGGGGATCGAGGCGAGCTCCCCGTCCTCGCCCGGTGCGGCCTCGGCGATCGCCATGAGGGTCTTGTCCGTGAACACGCAGTACGCGGGCAGTCCCTGCTCCTTGGCCCGGGCGGCGCGCCACTCCCGCAGCCGCTCGTAGAGCCCCTCGTCCATGTCCGAGGGGCAGTCCTCGCAGCGCAGCAGCTTGAGCTCGCCGGCCTCGGTCAGCGTCCTGCCGCAGACCCGGCAGCGGGCGGGGCTGCGGCGGGCGCGGCCGCGCCCTGGGGCGGCCGGCCCGGCGGCCGGGGCGCCGGCCCGCGGGGCGAGGGCGCCGGAGCCCGGCCGCAGGCCGTTCAGGAAGCGGCTGGGCCGACGGGTCGCCCGGCCGCCCGGGGAGCGCGAGAGCCCCCAGGAGAGCGTGAGGTGGTGCCGGGCACGGGTGACGCCGACGTAGAGCAGCCGGCGCTCCTCCTCGATCTGCTCGTCGGTCTTGGCGTACGTGATCGGCACCATGCCGTCGGTCAGGCCGACGAGGAAGACCGCGTCCCACTCCAGGCCCTTCGCGGCGTGCAGCGAGGCGAGGGTGACGCCCTGGACCGTCGGGGCGTGCTGGGCGGCCCGGCGCTCCTCCAACTCGATCGCGAGGTCGGCGAGGGTGGCACCGGACCGGGCGCGGGCGAAGTCCTCGGCGAGGCGGACCAGCGCGGCCAGCGATTCCCACTGGTCGCGCACCGCGCCGGAGCCGGCGGGCGGCTCGGCGGTCCAGCCGGTGGAGCTGAGGACGGCCCGGACCTGGGAGCCGAGCTCGACGACGTCGTCGAGCAGCGGGTCGTTGCCGCCGGAGCGGGCAGCGCCGCGCAGCGCGAGGAGCGCCTTCTGCACCTCGGCCCGCTCGAAGAACCGCTCGGCGCCCCGCAGCTGGTAGGGGACCCCGGCGTCGGCGAGGGCCTGCTCGTACACCTCGGACTGGGCGTTGATGCGGTAGAGCACGGCGATCTCGCCGGCCGGGACGCCGGCGGAGATCAGCTGCCGGATCCGGGCGGCGACGCCCTCGGCCTCGGCGGGCTCGTCGGCGTACTCGGCGTAGACCGGGGCGGGGCCCGGCTCGCGCTGCGAGACCAGCTCCAGGCGGTGCTCGGCGGCGCGGCCCCGGGCCTGGGCGAGCAGCCCGTTGGCCAGGTGGACGACCTGCGGGGTGGAGCGGTAGTCGCGGACCAGCTTGACCAGGGTGGCGTTCGGGTAGCGGGTGCGGAAGTCCAGCAGGTGGTCGGGGGTGGCGCCGGTGAAGGAGTAGATCGTCTGGCTGGCGTCGCCGACGACGCAGAGGCTGTCGCGGTCGCCGAGCCACAGCTCCAGCAGGCGCTGCTGGAGCGGGCTGACGTCCTGGTACTCGTCGACGACGAAGTGCTGGTACTGGCTGCGGATCTGCTCGGCGATGTCGTGCCGGTCCTGGAGGATGCCGACCGTCAGCAGCAGCACGTCCTCGAAGTCGATCATGGCGCGGTCGCGCTTGAGCTGCTCGTACGTGGCGTAGATCTGGGCGATCTCGGCCATGTCGCGGGGCGCCTCGCGGCCCGCCTTGAGGGCGGCCGCCGGATAGTCGGAGGGCACGGTCTGGGTTACCTTCGCCCACTCGATCTCGCCGGTGACGTCGCGCAGCTCCCCGCGGTCCAGCCGCAGCCGGCAGCGGGCCCCCGCCTCGGCGACCAGCTGCACCTTGCGCTCGACGAGCCGGGGCAGGTCCCCGCCGATCGCCCGGGGCCAGAAGTACTGCAGCTGGCGCAGGGCGGCGGAGTGGAAGGTCCGCGCCTGGACCCCGCCCGCGCCCAGGGAGCGCAGGCGGCCGCGCATCTCGCCGGCGGCCCGGTTGGTGAACGTGACGGCGAGCACACTGGCGGGCATGAGCTGCCCGGACCGGACGCCGTAGGCGATGCGGTGGGTGATCGCCCGGGTCTTGCCGGTCCCGGCGCCGGCCAGCACGCACACCGGCCCGCGCAGGGTCGTCGCGACCTCGCGCTGCTCCGGGTCCAGGCCCAGGAGCACCGCGTCGGCCGACTCGGCCGCTTCGGCGCCGGCGGGGAAGGACGGGAAGTGCGTTGCTGCTGTCACCCCAACATGCTGCCAGGTCCGGTGCGGCGGGCGGGACCTTCGATCCACAGGGCACCCCCGCCGGTCGTACTTGACGTACCGGTCGCCCCGCGGGTGCGGGAATGGCTCCCCGGTCCCGTACGTTCGAGTACTCGGCACCACGCCCAGAGACCCACCCACGAAGGAGCGCAGCATGCAGGACACGGGTTCCGTGACGATGTACAGCACGACCTGGTGCGGCTACTGCCGCCGGCTGAAGACCCAGCTGGACCGGGAAGGCATCGCGTACAACGAGATCAACATCGAGCTGGACCCGGAGTCCGCGGCGTTCGTCGAGAAGGCGAACGGCGGGAACCAGACCGTTCCCACCGTGCTCGTCGTCTCGCCCGCCGGCACCGAGTCGGTCATGACGAACCCGAGCCTCGCCCAGGTGCAGCAGGCGCTCGCCGTCTGACCGGGTCCGCCGCGACCCGCTGCCGGCGCCACGGAAAGGCCCCCGCCCCAGGCGGGGGCCTTCCGCTGTGGTGACGAACCTCGCGGGGTGGACGAACCTCGCGGGGTGACGAACCTCGCGCCGCGGCTACGCGGCCGGCCGGGGCAGCGGCTCGCCGTACCAGCGCTCGACCAGCCGGGCCGCGATCGAGATCCCCGACGGCGGCAGCACCTCGCCGGACTCGATCGCCGCGCGCAGGTCCTCGCGGGAGAACCAGCGGGCCTCCTCGATCTCCTCGCCGTCGACGTTGATCTCGCAGGAGACGGCCCGGGCGGTGAAGCCCAACATCAGGCTGTACGGGAACGGCCAGGGCTGGCTGGCGACGTACTCGACCTCGCCGACCTGCACGCCCGCCTCCTCCCAGACCTCGCGGACGACGGACTGCTCGATGGACTCGCCCGGCTCCACGAAGCCGGCCAGCGTCGAGAAGCGGCCCTCCGGCCAGTGCACCTGTCGGCCCAGCAGCGCGCGGTCCCGGTCGTCGGTGACCAGCATGATCACCGCCGGGTCGGTGCGCGGGTAGTGCTCGGCACCGCAGCCCGGGCAGCGGCGGATGTGCCCGGCGGCCGCGACCACCGTGCGCTCGCCGCAGCGCGAGCAGAAGCGGTGCATCCGCTGCCAGTTCTCCAGCGCCACCGCGTGCACCATCAGCCCGGCGTCGCGCGGGGACAGCAGCAGCCCGGCCTCGCGCAGGCCGGCCGGGCGGGCCGACTGGTCCATGCGGCCCGGCAGGGCGTCCTTCTGCAGCGCGAAGTACCGTACGCCGTCCTCGTCGGTGCCCAGGAAGTAGCGGTGCGTCTCGGTGAGCGGGGCCTCGAAGGCCGGGGTCATGACGATCCCGGTGCCCCCGTCGGGGGTGTCGTCGATCAGGACCTGGCCGCCGGAGACCACGAAGACCCGCGTCGTCGGGTGGCTCCACGCGGCGGCGAGCCAGGCCTCGTCGAGGCGGTGGTGCGCGGCACGGTCGATCCCGCTGGGCGCGGCGAGCGAGATCGGGTGCTCGGTATGGATGCTCACAGGTACTTCCAACTCCCCCGGTGGCTGGGACGGGCAGGCTCGGTGACGCGTGACGGGCGGGCGGTGCGGGCGCGGGCGCGGGCGGTGCGGCCGCGGGTGGTTCAGGCGGGCTTCCAGGTGGCGGCCAGGTCGCTCCACAGGTAGGCGGCCGTCTCGACGCCCTTCAGGAGGAGGTCCAGCTCGACCTTCTCGTTCGGCGAGTGCCAGCCGTCCGACGGCACCGAGATGCCGAGGAACAGCACGGGCGCGGACAGCACGTCCTGCAGGTCGGCCGCCGGTCCGGAGCCGCCCTCGCGGGTGAAGCGGACCTTCTGGCCGAAGGCGCGGCCCATGGCCCGTACGACGGACTGCAGCGCCGGGTGGTCCAGCGGCGTCAGGCACGGGCGGGTCGGGGCGCCGAAGACGATGGAGTGGCGGATTCCGTCGGGGATGCGGGCCGCGACCCAGTCGCGTACGGCGGCCTCGACCTCGTAGGGGTCCTGGCCGGACACCAGACGGAACGACAGCTTCAGGTGGGCGGAGGCGGGCACGATGGTCTTGCCGCCGGGGCCCTGGTAGCCGCCGCCGATGCCGTTGACCTCGGCGGTCGGGCGGGCCCAGACGCGCTCCAGCGTGGAGTAGCCCCGCTCGCCGGCGGCCGCGTGCGACTTCGCGGTGCGCAGCCACTGCGCCTCGTCGAACGGCAGCTCGGCGATCAGCGCCCGCTCCTCGTCCGTCAGCTCGGCGATGTTGTCGTAGAAGCCCGGGATCGTGACCCGCTCGTCCGCGTCGTGCAGCGCCGCGACCAGGCGGGCGGCGACAGTGGCCGGGTTGGGCACGGCCCCGCCGAAGGCGCCGGAGTGGATGTCCTGGTCGGGCCCGTGCAGGTCGATCTCGCAGTCGGCGACGCCGCGCATGCCGGTGCACACGGTCGGGGTGGTCTCGGACCACATGCCGGTGTCGGAGACGATCACGACGTCGGCGGCGAGACGGGCCGCCTCGCGCTCCACCAGGGCGCGGAAGTTCGCGGAGCCGGACTCCTCCTCGCCCTCGATCAGCAGCTTCAGGTTCACGGCGGGGGCGTCGGCGCCGGTCGCGGCCAGGTGGGCCCGTACGCCGAGGGTGTGGAAGAACACCTGGCCCTTGTCGTCGGCGGCGCCGCGCGCGTACATCCGGCCGTCCTTGACGACGGGCTCGAACGGCTCGGTGTGCCAGCCGTCGGCCAGGGCGGCGGGCTGCACGTCGTGGTGGCCGTAGACCAGGACGGTCGGGGCCTGCGGGTCCCGGCTGGGCCACTCGGCGAAGACGGCGGGCGCGCCGGCGGTCTCCCAGACCTCGGCGGTCGGGAAGCCGGTCTCCTTGAAGTGGGCGGCGAGCCACTCGGCGCTGCGTCGTACGTCGTCCGCGTGCTCGGGCTGCGCCGAGACCGAGGGGATCCGCAGCCACGCCGCGAGGTCCTCGAGGAAGGCGGTGCGGTGCGTGTCGATGTACGTGCGGACGACGTTGTCCGCCGGGAGGTCGCTCATGCCACGAGCCTATCTGCCCGTCCGGTGGCCGCTGTCGGGGCCCGATCCGCCTTGGAGGATCCGCTCAAGGCGGGCCCGTCCGGGCAGGTTGCGGGGCCGGACCACCCGGCCGCTGCGGACGTGGAGGAAGGCGGCGCCGACCCGGTCGAGGGGGGTGCCGGTGGCCTCCGCCCAGGCCAGGCGGTAGATCGCGAGCTGGAGGGGGTCGGCCTCGGTGGTGCGGCCGGTCTTCCAGTCGACGACCTCGTACGCGTACGGGGCGCCGGGCTCCGGATCGCGGTACACGGCGTCGATCCGGCCGCGGACCACCCGGCCCGCCAGGGTGAGCTGGACCGGGACCTCCAGGCGGTACGGGGTCCGCTCCGCGTACGGGCTGCGCTCGAAGGCGGCCTTGAGGGCGTCGAGGTCGGCCTCGTCGGCCACGTCCTGGTCGGAGCCGGGCAAGCCGGTCTCCGGGTCGAGGACGTCGAGGAACGGGAGCGGGAGCTCCTCGAAGCGGGACTCCACCCACGCGTGGAAGCGGGTGCCCTGGCGGGCGGCCGGCTGGGGGGGCCTGGGCATGGGGCGGGCGAGGTCGCGGGCGAAGCCGGACTCGTCGGCGGCGAGGCGCAGGAGCTGGCTCGCCGAGAGGGCGGACGGGAGCTCGACGTCGCGGACCGCTGCGCGGGCACGGCGGAGCTCGCCCTCCAGGGCGTCGAGGTCCCGGTCCCAGGACGCTACGGCGCGTGCCTCCTCGGCACTGAGCCCGTGCGCCCCGGCGGGGGCGTCCCCGGCCTCTGCTGCCGCGTCGCCGGGCGGCCACAGATCCGCGTCGTCCCCCGGCGAGGTGGGCGCGGGGAGCCACGGCCCGGCGTGCGGGCTGCCGGGGGCGCCTTCCTTCCCCGCCCCGCCCCTTCCCGAAACCGGGGCTCCGCCCCGGACCCCGGAGCGGGGCACGGCCGCTTCCCGACCGGCGTCGGTGAGGTGCTCGCCGGGCAGCCACAGGTCGCCCTCCCGCTCCGCCGCGGGCGCGCCGGTGCCGTCGGCGGGCAGCCGGAGGTCGTCGGCCCCGGTGTCTCCCACCGGCGCGTCCGGACCGGCCGCGGGCGCGGCTGCCTCCGCCCAGGGGTCACCCGGCCACCACAGGTCGTCGGCCGGCTCCGGCGGGGCGTCGGTGGGCCAGGGTTCCTCGGCGTAGGAGGGGTCCTCGCAGTGCGGGGGCCACAGGTACGGGTCCTCGGCCGCCGCCGGGGCGGGTGCTGCCAGGTGGGACTCGACCAGGGCTGCCGCCTCCCGGCGCAGGGCCAGGGACACGGGGTCCAGGGGCAGCGGCCAGGAGTGGTCGGGGGCCGAGCCGGCCGCCAGGGCGGGGTTCTCCTCGTCCGGGTCCGGCTCCGGGGCCCAGGCCTCGATCTCGCCGTGGCCCGCCACGCAGTGGGCGTACAGCGCCTGGAGGAACGGCGACGGCCCCCGTCGCTTCTTCTGCGTCGGGCCCCACCAGTGGCCGGAGGCCAGCAGCAGGGAGCGCGGGCGGGTGAACGTGACGTAGCCGAGGCGGAGCTCCTCGACCTCCTTGTGCTCCTTCAGGGCGGCCTTGAAGGAGCTCAGGCCGGCCGAGGTCCACTCCGGATCCCCGGGCAGGGTGGCGGCGTCGCCGCGCAGCGCGTACGGCAGCACCTTCGGGTAGGAGGTCCAGGCCTCCGGCGGCTTCTGCTTGGGGAAGGAGCCCGCGCACAGGCCGGGGACGACGACCACGTCCCACTCCAGCCCCTTGGACTTGTGGGCGGTGAGCACCTTCACCGTGTTCTCCCCGCCCGGGAGCGCGTGGTCGAGGCCCTTCTCGTACTGCACGGCGGTCCGCAGGAACCCGAGGAAGGCCAGCAGCGACGCCTCGCCGTCGAGGGAGGCGAAGCCGGCGGCCACGTCCAGGAACGACGACAGGGTTTCGCGGCGGCGCGCGGCCAGCGCGTGCGGCGACGCCGACAGCTCGACGTCCAGGCCGGTCGCGGCCAGCACCCGGTGCAGCACGTCCATCAGCGGGTCGGCGAGGGAGCGCCGCAGGTCGCGCAGCTCCTGCGCGAGGTGGGCGAAGCGGACCCGGGCGGCCGCCGAGAACGGCAGGTCGTCCGGGCCCTCCCCCGCGCCGGAGCCGCCGCCCGCGCCGTCCAGGAACGTCTCCAGGGCATCGGCCAGCGAGACGACCTCCGCCGGGTCCACGCCCTCCACGGCCGCGGCCAGCCGCCCGTCGGGGTCCACCTCGCCCGCCGCCCGGCCGACCAGCTGCCGCGCCCGCCGCCCCAGCAGGGCCAGGTCGCGGGCGCCGATGCGCCAGCGCGGCCCGATCAGGAGCCGGACGAGGGAGGCGTTGGCCCCCGGGTCCTGGAGCACCTCGCACACCGCGACCAGGTCGGCGACCTCGGGCAGGTGCAGCAGCCCGGACAGCCCGACCACCTCGACCGGCACGTCCCGGGCCACCAGCGCCGCCTGGATCTGCGCGAAGTCCCCGGCCGAGCGGCACAGCACCGCGATGTCACGCGGCTCGGTCCCGGTGCGGACCAGGTGCGCGACCGAATCGCCGAGCCAGTCGAGCTCCTCGGCGTGGGTGGCCAGCAGCGCGCAGCGCACCGAGCCCGCCCGCTCCTCGCCCGGCGCGGGCCGCAGCGCCTCGACGCCCTCGTGCATGGCCCGCAGCGGGGCGGCCAGCCCGTTGGCCAGGTCGAGGAGCCGGCCGCCGCTGCGCCGGTTCTCGCTGAGCGAGAACCGGGTGGCCGGGCGGCCGTCGGCGTGCGGGAAGTGCTCGGGGAAGTCGTCGAGGTTGGCCACGGACGCCCCGCGCCAGCCGTAGATGGCCTGGCAGGGGTCGCCGACGGCGGTCACGGCGTGCCCGGTGCCCCCGCCGAACAGGCCGGACAGCAGCAGCCGCTGCGCGACGGAGGTGTCCTGGTACTCGTCGAGCAGGACCACCCGGAACTCCTCGCGCAGCAGCGCCCCCACCTCGGGCCGGGTCGTGGCGAGCTCCGCGCACAGGGCTATCTGGTCGCTGAAGTCGAGCAGGTCGCGGGAGCGCTTGGCGGCGCGGTAGCGCTCGGTCAGCTCCAGCAGCTCCAGGCGGCCGCGGACCGCCTCGGGGACCTTGCGCAGGTCGTCGTTGGTGAGGCGGGCACCGGCCAGCTCGTCCAGCAGGGCGGTGTCGTACGCGCGCAGCCGCCCGGGGGTGACCAGGTGCTCGGAGAGCTCCCCGTCCAGCGCGAGCACGTCGCTGACCAGGTCGGGCACCGACTTCGTCAGCGCCGGGTACGGTCCGGGCGCCTCGCGCAGCACACGGGCGGCGAGCTGGAAGCGGGTGGCGTCGGCGAGCAGCCGGGCGCTGGGCTCCAGGCCGATGCGCAGGCCGTGGTCCTTCAGCAGCTGGCCGGCGAAGGCGTGGTAGGTGGAGATGCGGGGCTCGCCGCCGACCGCGTCGGGATGGTCGGCCGGTGAAGGGTCCGGGTCGGTGACACCGGCCCGCGCGAGGGCACCCCGTACGCGCTCGGCCAGCTCGCCGGCGGCCTTGTTGGTGAAGGTCAGGCCGAGGACCTGTTCGGGCGCGACCGTCCCGGTGCCGACCAGCCAGACCACACGGGCGGCCATGACGGTGGTCTTGCCGGAGCCCGCGCCGGCGACGATGACCTGCGGGGCGGGCGGGGCGGTGATGCAGTCCAGCTGTTCGGGGGTGAACGGGATGCCGAGGAGCTCCTTGAGCTGCTCGGGGTCGGTGAGGGGGGACGGGCGCGCGGACACCCGGAAAGGCTAGCCGTCCGCGCCGACACTGCCCGCGACCCGCATCACACGTGGGGACGGCCGGCGGGCCGGGCGGGCTCACTCCACCGTCTGGCGGCCCTCGGGCCGGGCGCTGCACGCGCTGCGGAAGGAGCAGTGGTCGCAGTGGCTGCCGGTGGCGGGGGCGAACCGCTCGTCGAGGACCCGTCCGGCGGCGGTGGCCAGCAGGTCGCCGACCCACTCGCCGGAGGAGCCGGCCGACAGCGCCTCCTGCGCCTGCACCTTCGGCACCGTCTCGCCGCCGTCGCGCTTGGCGGCGCCTTGGCGCAGATGGACGAGCTCGGCGCCGCCCGGCTCGGGCCGTGCGCCGTCGAAGACCTCGTCGACGGCGCCCTCGCGGACGGCGAGCTGGTAGACGGCGAGCTGGGGGTGGCGGGCCACCTCGCCCTTGGTCGGCGCGGACTTGCCGGTCTTGAAGTCGACGACGTACGCACGCCCCTGCGGGTCCGCCTCGACCCGGTCCATGGAGCCCCGGATCCGGACGGCGTACTCGCCCGCTTCGAGCGTGACGTCGAAATCGTGCTCGGTGGCGACCGCCGCCCGGCCCCCGCGGTCGGTGGTGTGCCAGCGCAGGAAGCGCTCCAGCGCGGCGCGGGCGTTGTCCTTCTCCTGGCGGGACTTCCAGGGGGCGTCGAAGGCGAGGGCGTCCCAGACGGAGTCGAGGCGCTCCATGAGCACGGCGAGGTCGGCGGGGGTCCGGCCGGAGGCGACCTCGTCGGCGAGGACGTGGACGACGTTGCCGAAGCCCTGGGCGGCGGTGGAGGGCGCGTCGGCCTTGACCTCGCGGCCCAGGAACCACTGCAGGGAGCAGGTGTTGGCGAGCTGGTCCAGGGCGCTGCCGGAGAGGGCCACGGGGCGGTTGCGGTCGCGCAGCGGGACGCTGCTGCGGGTGGGCTCGTACAGGCCCCACCAGCGCTGCGGGTGCGCGGCGGGCACCAGCGGGCGGCCCTCGTCGTCGGTGAGCGCGGCGAGGCGGGCCAGGCGCCGGGCGGCCGCGTCGCGCAGCGCCGGCGAGGCGTCGGGGTCGACGGTGGTGGCGCGCAGCTCGGCGACGAGCGCGGGGACGGCGAGGGGGCGGCGCGGGCGGCCGGTGACGTCCTTGGGGGTGACGCCGAGCTCCGCCAGGAAGCGGGAGGGCTGGTCGCCGTCCTCGGCGGGGGCCTTCACGGCGGTGACGACGAGCCGGTCGCGGGCGCGGGTGGCGGCGACGTAGAACAGGCGGCGCTCCTCGGCGAGGAGGGCGCCGGCGGGGAGCGGCTCGGCGAGGCCGTCGCGGCCGATGCGGTCGGCCTCCAGGAGGGAGCCGCGGCGGCGCAGGTCCGGCCACAGGCCCTCCTGGACGCCGGCGACCACGACGAGGCGCCATTCGAGGCCCTTGGAGCGGTGGGCGGTCATCAGCCGGACGGCGTCGGAGCGGGCGGCCCGGCGGGTGAGCGTGTCGGCGGCGATGTCCTCGGCCTCCAGCTGCTCCAGGAAGTTCAGGGCGCCGCGGCCGCCGGTGCGGTCCTCGGCGCGGGCGGCGGTGTCGAAGAGCGCGCAGACCGCGTCGAGGTCGCGGTCGGCGTTGCGGCCGGCGGGGCCGCCGCGGCGGGCGCTGCGTTCGAGGCGCTGCGGCCAGGGCGTGCCGTCCCAGAGGGTCCACAGGGCCTCCTCGGCGGTGCCGCCGCCCTGGAGGAGCTCGCGGGCCTTGCGCAGGAGCAGGCCGAGGCGCTGTGCGCCGCGGGCGTACGCGGGGTCGTGCGCGACGAGCCGTTCCGGCTCGGCGAGGGCGCGGGCGAGCAGCACGTCGGAGGGCGCGGGCACGGCGATGCCGGCGGCGCGCTCCTCGTCCCGCAGCGCCCGTCCGAGCCGCCGCAGATCGGCGGCGTCCATCCCGCCGAGCGGCGAGGTCAACAGCACGAGCGCCGCCTCGACCCCGACCCACCCGGCGTCCACGGCGGCCGATCCGGCCTCACCGCCGTCGCCGCCGCCACCACCGCTGCCGGGCACGGCGCCGTCGCCCACGGGGGCGACTGCGGCGCCTGCGCCGACCGCGGCGGCAACCGCGGGCTCCGGCCCGTCGGCGGGTGCCGCGGGGTCGGGGGCGGCAGCCTGTTCGGCGGGGGCGGGGCCGGTCGGCTCGGGGGTGGTCAGGGACAGGGCTGCGGTGCGCAGGGCCGTCAGGAGGGGGGTGATGGCCGGCTCGTGGCGGAGCGGGGTGTCGGTGCCGTCCGTTTCCGCCGGGACTCCCGCCGCGATCAGGGCGCGCCGCATCGCCGGCAGGGTGCGGCCGCCGGAGCGGACCAGGACGGCCATGTCCTGCCAGGGCACGCCGTCCTCCAGGTGGGCCCGGCGCAGGATGTCGGCGATGTTGTCCAGCTCGGCGCCGGCCGTCGGGTACGTGTACACCTCCACCCGGCCGCCCTCGCGGGTCGGCGCCAGCCCGCGGTGCGCCCGTACGGCCTCCGCCGGCAGCCGCGGCACCGGCATGCGCGCGGCCAGCAGGCGGGTGGCCGCCAGCAGCTCGGACGCCGAGCGGCGGCCCACCGTCAGGGCGCGGACGGCGGCCCCGGGGAAGGAGCCCTCGAAGTCGAGGATGTTGTTGATGTCGGCGCCGCGGAAGGCGTAGATCGACTGGTCGGGATCGCCGAAGGCGACCAGCGTCCCGCCGGGCCCGGCCAGCGCCCGCAGCAGCCGCAGCTGAGATGCGTCGGTGTCCTGGTACTCGTCGACGTAGATCACGTCGTACGCGGCGGCCAGCGCCGGCGTCCGCTCCGCCAGCAGCACGGCCCGGTGCAGGAGCTCGGCGTAGTCGAGGGTCCCCTGCATGTCCAGGACGTCCAGGTACTCGGAGAGGAAGGCGGCCGCGGCCTTCCAGTCGGGCCGGCCGATCCGGGCGGCGAAGGCGTCCAGCGCCGCCGGGCCGAGCCCCAGCTCGCGCGCGCGGGCGAGCACGGCGCGCACCTCGTCGGCGAAGCCGCGGGTGGTCAGCGCGGCGCGCAGGTCGTCGGGCCAGCGGATGGACCGGATCTCGCGCTGGCCCTCCAGCAGGGTGCGGACCATGACGTCCTGCTCGGGCCCGGACAGCAGCCGCAGTGGGTCCGCGAACAGCTCGGTGTCCTGGTGGGCGCGGACCAGCCCGTAGCAGAAGGAGTGGAAGGTGGTGGCTTGCGGGGCGCGGGCCCCGCCGAGCCGCAGTGCGGCCCGGTCGCGCAGCTCGACCGCCGCCTTGCGGCTGAAGGTGAGGATCAGGATCCGGGCCGGGTCCGTGCCGGCCTCGACGCGGGCCGCGGCCGCCTCGACCAGGGTGGTCGTCTTCCCTGTGCCCGGTCCGGCCAGGACCAGCAGCGGGCCGGCGGTGTGATCAACCACCGCCTGCTGGCTTGCGTCCAGGACAGGGGGATCCACCCGCTTCGGTCCGCTGCGCACGAGGCGGTACGCGTCGGGGATCCGCGTACGCCGCCGCTCGGAGCGGTCGGAGGAAGAGGTGATCACGTGGGGTGCCGGTCCTGGTGGGTCTGCTGCTGCGGTGGTGCGTACGGGCGTCGGGGCCGCTGCGCGGGCGCCGCGACGGGCCCCGGCGGCGACCGCCGAAGAGGCAACGCTACGGCAAGCGGCCCGCCCCGTGCAGTTCCCCGAGGTCGGCGGGGGGACCCCGCCGCGGCCGCCGTCCGTCCCCCGTACGGGCCCCCCGCCGGGCACCGGGCCGGACGCGCGGGCGCCCGATGGCGGAAGCTGTCAGGTGTGACCCCCGTCGCCCCCGGCGCCCCCCGCTCCGCCGGCCCCGCTGCCGTCCCAGCGGGCCCGCCGCATGTCCAGCCGGGCCTCCCCGCCGGCGGTCAGCCGCAGCGGGGTGGACTCGGCGCGGTAGTGCTCCAGGGCGCGTGGCTCGCTGCCCGGCAGGGGCCGCCCGTCGGCGCGGACCACGCGCCACCAGGGCACGGCTCCCCCGTACAGGGCCATCACGCGGCCCACTTGGCGCGGGCCGCCCTCGCCGAGCCACTCGGCGACGTCCCCGTAGGTCATCACCCGCCCGGGCGGAATCCGGTCGGCCACGTCCAGCACGCGCTCCGCGTACGCGGGCAGCTCTTCGCTCATTCCGCCCATGGTGCCGGACCGGCCGGGGCGGCTTCGCGGAGCCCTTCCTTCCGCACCGGCGCGCACCCTGATGCCCCGCAGGCCCGCCCGTCCGTGCCACCATCTTCCGGGCGGTGACTGGTGATACGTGATCAAGAAGAGACGGATGTGACGACGAAGGAGCAGGGTGTGAGCCCTCCGGACGGCGCGAGCGAGGACGGCGGCACGCGGCCGGGCCCGCGTCCCGGCGAGCCCGCGACCGAGCACTCCGGCGAGCCTGAAGCCGAGCCCTCCGGCGAGCCCGCGACCGAGCGCTCCGGCGAGCCTGAAGCCGAGCCCTCCGGCGAGCCCGCGGCCGAGGGCCCCTCCGGGCTGCGCGCCGGGTTCCCCGGCGGACACCACGGCGAGCCCGTGTCCGAGCCCGCCGCCGAAGCCGTATCCGAGCCCGCGGCCGAGCCCGCGGCCGAGCCCTCCGCAGGGCCGCCCGCACCGCTCCCGGCCGAGCACCCCGAGGGGGCCGTCGAGGTGGACGAGCCGCTGCTCGCCGCCCGCGTGCACCGGCCGTCCGACCTGGTCCGCCTCTTCGTCGGCATCCTCGGCGTCGCCGTCGTCCTCGGCATCGCCGCCTTCGCCCACGGCACCACCGCCGGCCTTGAGGCCGACATCTCCCAGGGCACCGGCGCCGCCCCCGACCTGCTGATCAAGGTCGCCGGGCTGGTCTCGAGCATCGCCGTGCTCCTCGTCCCCGTCGCCTTCGCCATCGAGCGGCTGATCAAGCGCGACGGGCTCCGCATCGCCGACGGGGTGCTCGCCGCCGTCCTCGCGCACGGCGTCACCCTGGCCACCGACCTGTGGGTCTCGCAGGGCGCCCCGGAGACCATCCAGGACGCCCTGACCCGGGCCGCCGGCGCCGGCGGGGCGCCCACCGACCCGGTGCACGGCTACCTCGCGCCGGTCATCGCGTACATGACGGCCGTCGGGATGACGCGTCGGCCGCGCTGGCGGGTGGCGCTGTGGGTGGTGCTGCTGTTGGACGCGTTCGCGATGCTGGTCAGCGGCTACACCACCCCGTTCTCGATCATCCTGACGGTGCTGATCGGCTGGAGCGTCGCGTACGGCACCCTGTACGCCGTCGGCTCGCCCAACGTCCGGCCCACCGGGCAGAACCTGCTGGCGGGCCTGCGCCGCGTCGGCTTCCAGCCGGTCAGCGCGATGCGCGCCGAGCTCCCCGAGGGCGCCGACGCCTCCGAGGCCAGCGACCGGGGCCGCCGCTACCACGTCACGCTGGAGGACGGCCCGCCGCTGGACGTGACCGTCGTCGACCGCGAGCAGCAGGCGCACGGGTTCTTCTACCGGGTCTGGCGCCGGATGACGCTGCGCGGGATCACGACCCGGCGCTCGCTGCAGTCGCTGCGGCAGGCGCTGGAGCAGGAAGCGCTCCTCGCGTACGCGGCCATCGCAGCCGGGGCGAACGCGCCGAAGCTGATCGCCACCTCCGAGCTCGGCCCGGACGCCGTGATGCTCGTGTACGAGCACCTCGACGGCCGGCCGCTGGACGCCCTCGCGGACGAGGAGATCACCGACGAGCTGTCCCGCAACGCCTGGCAGCAGGTACGGGCCCTGCAGTCGCGCCGGATCGCGCACCGCCGGCTCACCGGGGACGCGCTGGTGGTGGATCGTTCCGGCACGGTGGTCCTCACGGACCTGCGGGGCGGCGAGATCGCGGCCGGCGACCTGGTGCTGCGGATGGACATCGCCCAGCTGCTGACCACGCTCGGCCTGCGCGTCGGGGCGGAGCGGGCGGTGGCCTCGGCGGTGTCGGTGCTCGGCCCCGACACGGTGGCGGACTGCCTTCCGCTGCTCCAGCCGATCGCGCTGAGCCGCTCCACCCGGGCGACGCTGCGCCGGCTGGCCCGGGAGCGCGCCGACCGGCAGCGCGAGGCCGTACTGGAGTCCTCGCGGGCGGCGAAGGCCGCGCGGGAGGCGGCCGGGGCGGAGGCGGCGGCCACCTCGGCGGCCGACCGCAAGGCCGAGAAGAGGGCCCTGGACGACGCGCTGGAGGGGGCGCGGGAGGAGGACCTGCTGAGCCAGATCCGCGCCCAGGTGCTGCTGATCCGTCCGCAGGCGCCGGTGGAGCCGGCCCGGCTGGAGCGGATCCGGCCGCGGACGCTGGTGTCGTTCATCGCGGGCGCGTTCGGTGCGTACTTCCTGCTGACGCAGCTGGCCCACGTGGACTTCGCGACGATCGTCGGCACGGCGGACTGGGGCTGGGTGGGGGCCGCGCTGGCCTTCTCGGCGCTCAGCTACTGCGCGGCCGCGATGAGCCTGCTGGGGTTCGTGCCGGAGCGGGTGCCGTTCCTGCGGACGGTGGTCGCGCAGGTGGCCGGCTCCTTCGTGAAGCTGGTCGCGCCGGCCGCGGTCGGCGGTGTCGCCCTGAACACCCGCTTCCTGCAGCGGGCCGGGGTCCGGCCGGGCCTGGCCGTGGCCAGCGTCGGGGCCTCGCAGCTGTTCGGCCTGGCGAGCCACATCCTGCTGCTGCTGGCGTTCGGCTACCTGACGGGCACCGAGAAGACCCCGGAGATGACCCCGTCGAGGACGGTCATCGCGGGCCTCCTCACGGTGGCGGTCCTGGTCCTGGTGGTGACGGCGGTCCCGTTCCTGCGCAAGTTCGTCGTCACCCGCGTCCGGGCGCTGTTCGCGGGCGTGGTGCCGCGCATGCTGGACGTCCTGCAGCGGCCGCAGAAGCTGATGACCGGCATCGGCGGCATGCTGCTGCTGACCGGGTGCTTCGTGATGTGCCTGGACGCGTCGATCCGCGCCTTCGGCGGCGGCGAGACCCTCAGCTACGCGAGCATCGCGGTGGTCTTCCTGGCCGGCAACGCCCTGGGCTCGGCGGCCCCGACCCCCGGCGGCATCGGCGCGGTGGAAACCACCCTGACCCTGGGCCTGATCGCAGCCGGCCTGGAGAAGGAGGTCGCGATCTCCGCGGTCCTCCTCTTCCGCCTGATGACCTTCTGGCTCCCGGTCCTCCCGGGCTGGATCTCCTTCAACTACCTCACCCGCAAGGAAGCCATCTAGTCCCGCGGCGCGCCGCGACCCACCCGGGCGCGGGGGCCGCCCCCCGTCGCACCCGGATGGGCCCGTGCGCGGGCGGGGGGTCGGGGGGCCGCGCAGGATGGGGGTATGGCGAGACGTGGCGTGTGGGTGGTCGCTGTTGGGGTGGTCGGCGTTGTGGTGGCCGGGTGTTCCGGGCCGGGGGCTGCGCCGCGTGCCGGGGGGACCAAAGGGCCTCCGCCGCTGAAGTGGGGGGAGTGCGCGGCTCCCGATGCCGCCCAGGGGGGCGGGCAGGCGCCGCCCAAGGACTGGCAGTGCGCCACGCTCCGCGTGCCCCTCGACTACGCCAAGCCCGAGGGGGAGACCATCCCCCTCGCGCTCATCCGGGCGCGGGCCCGGGACAAGGACAAGCGGCTCGGGTCGCTGGTGTTCAACTTCGGCGGGCCCGGAGGGTCCGGGATCAGTACGCTGCCCGGCGCGGCCAAGGAGTACGAGGCCCTGCGCAGCCGCTACGACCTGGTGGGCTTCGATCCCCGGGGGGTGGGCGGCAGCGCGCCCGTGCTGTGCGAGACCGACAAGGAGCTGGACCGGTACTACGCGCAGGATTCCTCGCCCGAGACGGCAGCGGAGGAAGCTGCGTTCGTCGAAGGGATTCGCAAGTATCAGGCGGCGTGCAAGAAGCGGTCCGGGAAGGTGCTGCCCTACGTCGGGACCGAGAACGCCGCCCGGGACCTGGACCGGATCCGCCAGGCCCTCGGCGACGAGAAGCTGAACTACTTCGGGATCTCCTACGGCACCGAGCTCGGCGGGGTCTACGCCCACCTCTTCCCGAAGAACGTCGGGCGGGCCGTCTTCGACGCCGTCGTGGACCCGACCAAGACCTCCGAGGAGGGGGCGCTGGCCCAGGCCAAGGGGTTCCAGCTGGCGCTCGGCAACTTCGCGCAGGACTGCGTGGACCGGGGCGAGGACTGTCGGCTCCAGGGCAGCACCGCGAAGGAGATCGAGGACAACATCGTCGCGCTGCAGAAGCGGCTCGCGCAGAAGCCCATCGCCGGGCTCGGCGGCCGCAAGCTGACCGACTCCGCCGCCACCAACGGCATCGCCCAGGCGCTCTACTCCAAGGAGCTGTGGCCGCTGCTGGAGCAGGGGCTCGACGAAGCCGACGGCGGGCAGGGGCAGCTGCTGATGGCGCTGTCCGACGCGCTCAACGGCCGGGACCGCTACGGCCGCTACAGCAACATCGGTGCGGCCAACACCGCCATCAACTGCGCCGATTCCAAGGACCGGTTCACGCTGGAGCAGACCAAGGCCAGGCTGGCGCGGTTCCGGGCGGCCTCCCCCGTCTTCGGGGACTTCCTGGGGTGGGCGCTGATGAGCTGCACCAACTGGCCGGTGGCCGGCGCCTGGCAGACGCCGGACGTCTCCGCGCCCGGCTCCGCGCCGATCCTGGTGATCGGCAACACCGGCGACCCGGCGACCCCGTACGAGGGTGCCCGCAGGATGGTCGAACGGCTGGGCCCGGGCGTGGGCGTGGAGCTCACGTACAAGGGGCAGGGGCACGGGGCGTACAACAGCGGCGATGCCTGCGTGCAGAAGGCCGTCGACCTCTACTTCCTGGAGGGGAAGACGCCGGGCCGCAATGCCGTCTGCAGCACCGCCACCGCACCACCCTCCGATACCGCCGCAGCCTGACACGGGCAGGGCGTGGCGAAGGGCCGTACCCCGTCGCAGGTACGGCCCTTCATGCACTCAAACGGAATCCGGCTGCTAGTAGACCGGCTTCTGCGGTTCGATCTGGTGGACCCAGCCGATCACGCCGCCGCCCACGTGAACCGCGTCCGCGAAGCCCGCGGACTTCAGGACCGCGAGGACTTCCGCACTGCGGACACCCGTCTTGCAGTGCAGGACGATGCGCTTGTCCTGCGGGAGGTCCTGCAGGGCGGTGCCCATCAGGAACTCGCCCTTGGGGATCAGCCGTGCGCCGGGGATCGAGACGATCTCGTACTCGTTCTTCTCGCGGACGTCGATGATCTCGATGTTCTGGCCCTCGTCGATCCACTCCTTGAGCTGCTTCGGAGTGATCGTCGAGCCGATCGCCGCCTCCTGGGCCTCCTCCGACACGACGCCGCAGAAGGCCTCGTAGTCGATGAGCTCCTTGACGGTGGCGTTCGGGCCGCAGACCGCGCAGTCGGGGTCCTTGCGGACCTTGACCTGGCGGTACTGCATCTCCAGGGCGTCGTAGATCATCAGACGGCCGACGAGCGGCTCGCCGACGCCCGCGAGCACCTTGATGGCCTCGGTGACCTGGATGGAGCCGATGGACGCGCAGAGCACGCCCAGCACGCCGCCCTCGGCGCAGCTCGGGACCATGCCCGGCGGCGGGGGCTCCGGGTAGAGGCAGCGGTAGCAGGGGCCGTGCTCGGACCAGAAGACCGAGGCCTGGCCGTCGAAGCGGTAGATCGAGCCCCACACGTACGGCTTGTTCAGCAGCACGCAGGCGTCGTTGACCAGGTAGCGCGTGGCGAAGTTGTCCGTGCCGTCGACGATCAGGTCGTACTGGCTGAAGATCTCCATCACGTTCTCGGCCTCGAGCCGCTCTTCGTGGAGGATCACGTTCACGTACGGGTTGATGCCCAGCACGGTGTCGCGGGCGGACTCGGCCTTGGAGCGGCCGATGTCCGACTGGCTGTGGATGATCTGGCGCTGCAGGTTCGACTCGTCGACCTCGTCGAACTCCACGATGCCCAGCGTGCCGACGCCGGCCGCGGCCAGGTACATGAGGGCGGGCGAGCCGAGGCCGCCCGCGCCCACGGCCAGCACCTTGGCGTTCTTCAGACGCTTCTGGCCGTCCATCCCGACATCGGGGATGATCAGGTGGCGGGAGTACCGACGGACCTCGTCAACGGTGAGCTCAGCAGCTGGCTCGACCAGGGGTGGCAGCGACACGGGGACTCCGTAGATGGGTATGCATGAACGGTGGCTCTTCCGTAACACTGCCACGCCCTTCTTCATTCCGAGACACCCGGTCCGATACGTGAGACGATTTCGTCCCAGTACGCGGGCATTGACGCCCATGGGTCCTGATCGCGGGCACCGCGCCGGTCGGTGAACCAGATGGTGCCGGCGCCCTGCCAGCGGGCGATCCGGACGGCTTCCTCCAGGTGGGTGCGCGGCACCCCGTGGACGAGGTGGCAGAACCGCTCCGGCGGGTGCTCGGCGGTCCACTCCGCCACCTGCGACCAGCGGTAGTCGGCCCACGCCCCGGCGAAGGTGACCAGCTGGTCGGCGGCCTCCGCGTACCCCTCGTACGGGTGGGTGCCGTGCCCGAGCACGATCCGCAGCCCCTCGCCGAGGCCGCGCAGGCTGTCGGCTACGCGGCGCACCGCGGCGAGCTCCTCGCGCCCGGCGGGGGCCCGGTCCAGGTAGAAGCCGTCGACCCGGTACCAGTCGGCGTAGCGGTGGGCGTCGGAGAGCAGCTCCCCGAAGGACCGCGCCCCGTCTCGCATCGCGAGATGCCCCAGGACGGTGCCGCCGGCCTCCCGGAGCCGGCCGACGGCCTCGGTGCAGTGCGGGTCGGGGCGGGCGCCGGGGCCGTCCGTGACGTTGAGCACGGCCCAGTGCAGCGGGGTGCCGGGGCGGGTCAGCTCGGCCCATTCCACGGGGGCGAGCAACGGGTGCGCGTAGCCGGGGATGCCGAGGCCCAGGCGGCCGGCCTCGGTGGCGGCGGTGGCCGCGGCCCGGGTGGTCAGATGCGGCATGCCGCCTCCATCCAGATGTCCGCGAGGGACTCCTCCAGGTTGATCCGGGGCCGCCAGCCGAGCCGGTCCCGGGCGGTGCGCACGTCGGCCTGCTGCCAGGCGCCGCAGCCGTCGGGGTAGGGGTACGAGGCCGGCGGCGGGGCCGCGCCGGCCAGCTGCTCGGGGGTGGCCTCGGAGCGGGGGGCGCCGATGGCCGCGAGGGCGGAGGGCCGGCCGGGGTGGCCGGGGTGACCCGGGTGGCCGTGGCCGTGCTGCCCGTGCGGCTGGCGCTCTCCCGGGGCGCCGGGGCCGCCGTGCGGCAGGTCGAGTTCGTGCAGGGCGCCCCCGTACCCGGCGACCCGGGCCAGGATGGCGGCCGCGTCGCGCAACCGGACCGCGCGGCCGGTGCCGATGTTGACGACGCCCTGGGCGGCGGAGAGCGAGGCGGCGTGCACGGCCCGCGCCACGTCGCGTACGTCCACGAAGTCGCGCTGGACGCCGAGCCCGCTGAGCTTGAGCTCGCCGTCCCCGGACTGCATGGCGCGCCGCATGGCCTCGGCGAGGCGGCCGAGCGGGGAGCCGGCGGGGGTGCCGGGGCCGACGGGCGAGAAGATCCGCAGGACGACGGCGTCGAGCCCGGAGCCGAGCACGAGCTCGGTGGCGGCGAGCTTGCTCACGCCGTACGGCCCGCCGGGTCTGGGGACGGCGTCCTCGGCCGTGGACGATCCGGGCTGGCTGGGCCCGTACTCGGCGGCGCAGCCGAGCTGGACGAGCCGGGCCCCGCAGCCGCTGCGGCGCAGGGACTCGCAGATGGTGGCGACGGCGACGGTGTTGTGCCGGGTCAGCTCGCGGGCGCCGCCGCGGGTGGCGCCGGCGCAGTTGATGACGACCCCGGGGTGGACGGCGTCGAGGAACCGGGTGAGGGCTCCGGGGCTGCCGGTGGCGAGGTCGAAGCGGACGTCCGCGTCGTCGCCGCGGCCGAGCGCGGTGAGCTGCACGGCGGGGTCGGCGAGCAGCCGGTCGGCGACGTAGCGGCCGAGGTATCCGTTGGCTCCGATCAGCAGCACCCTCATCGCGCGGCCCCTTGGTCGGTTGGCTGGCCGGTCATCGTGTGTCTCCTTGGTCGACGGTTCGGGTTGAGGGATCCGGTGGGTCCGGGGGCGGTGCAGAAGGCAGTGCGGCGTTCGTTCGGTTCGAGCCGGGCGGTACGCCGCTCAGTGCCGGGCGTGCGCGGAGGCGCGGGCCAGCACGGGGACGGCGAGGAGGAGGAGCCCGGCCGCGGCGGCGGCCCCGGCCAGGGCGGCCGGGACCAGGGCGAGGGCCAGGGCTGCGGCGACGGGCCGGCGCGGGGCGCCGTGGCCGAGCAGCAGCCGGGTCAGGAAGAGCAGCACGGCGAGCGGTACCGCGACGGGGAGCGGGATCCCGGCGAGCGCGGCCGCCCCGGCGGCGGCCGCAGTGAAGGCGGCGACGCAGCACAGGAGCAGCGGCCTGGCCCCGTCCGCGAAGTCCTCCAGGGCGCGGCTCGCGGCGAGCCGGCGCCGGGCGCGGGCGGCGAAGGCGGCGGCGGCCAGGTGGGCGGGGGCCGCGGCCAGGGCGAGGGACACCCCGAGGGCGGTGCCGTGGCGGTGGACGGCCCAGCCGACGACGGCCGCGGCGAGCAGGTACACGGCGGCGAGGGCGGCCCGGCCGGAGGCGTCCCGCGGCGCCGGTCCCCGCCGGACCACCAGGGCGGCGACGGCCGCGAGGGCGGCGAGCGGGCCCGCGTACGGCAGCCCGGCGGCGGCCGCCCCGAGGGCGAGGGCGCCGGGCAGCAGGGAGCAGCCGAATCCTCGTAAGGCGCGGGCGTCGGCGCGACGGGCGGCGGCCGGGGCGGCGGGCTCGTCCCCGCGCGGGGTGCGGGCGTAGAGCTCCTCGGCGAGGGAGAACACGTCGCGGTGGCGGAAGCGGGCGGCGGTGCGGTCGGTGATCCCGTGGGCCTCCAGCCCGGCGGCGATCTCCAGCGGATCCACGGCCTGCTCGCACAGCACCCGGTGCCGGTGCAGCAGCGCCTTGACGGGATCGCCTCCGGCCCGCCGCCGGGGCGCTGCCGCGAGCGGGGCGGCTTCGTCGAGGGTCATACGGTCGCCTCCGTGATCGGGGCCCCGAGCGGGGCCGGGGCGCCGGGCGTTCCCGCGGCCGGTTCCGGGGTGGCGCCCGGGGCTGCGGCCCGGGCAGGGTTCGTGGCGGTGTCGTGGGGCGGTTCCGGGTCGGCGGCGGCCGCCTCGGCGTCGGCCGCCGGGGCCGGGGTCCAGGTGGGGCTCGTCCAGTGGCCCGGGACACGGGCCTCCGGGGGGCGGCCGAAGGGGACCGCGGTGTCGGGACGGGCCGGGCCGCGGGCCAGCAGGTGGAGGTAGATCTCCCGGAAGGCGGCCACGTTCTGCTCCACGGTGAACAGTTCCAGGGCCCGCGCCCGGGCGGCCGCGCCGAGCCGCTGGGCCCGTTCGGGATCCTTCAGCAGCGCCACGCAGGCGTCGGCGAGGGCACGGGGGTTGCGGGGCGGGACGACGAGGCCGGTGCCGCCGATGACCTCGCACACCGCGCCGACGTCGGTGGACACGGTGGCCCGGCCGCAGAACATCGCCTCGGCCAGCGTGATGGGGAAGCCCTCGATGACGGAGGACAGCACCACCACGCGCCCGCAGCCGTACGCGTCGGCCGCCGACGGGGCCTCGGGCCCGCCGATCTCCTCGAAGGTGACCGGGCTCTCCCCCACCGTGACCGCGTCGGCGGCCTCGTCGGGGAAGAGCTGCGCGGCGAGCGAGCGGCAGTCGGCGAGGTAGCCGGGCACGGCCGCGGTGGCGAAGATCCGCAGCCGGGTGCCCGGTGCGGCCCGCCGGATGTCGGCGAAGGCGTGCAGCAGGGCGATCAGGTCCTTGGCGGGTTCGATCCGCCCGACCCACACCAGGGTGTCCGGGTCGCCGCAGTCGGGGTCCTCGCCGACGGTGGCGAATCGGTCCGCCTCCATCCCGGGGTACACCGTCCGCAGCCGGTCCCGCGCGGCCCCGCACCGCTCCTGCCAGCGGCGGGCGTGCGCGTTGCCGGGGGTGAGGAGGTCGGCCCGGGCGTAGATCTCGCAGGCGAGCCGTACGTGGAAGGCCGCGAGGAGGGCGCGGACGGCGGGCCGGGCGTCCTCGGACCGCTCCAGGTAGTGGGCGCGCAGCCGGACCCCGTACTCGGTGACCAGCAGCGGAACCCCGAAGAAGCGTTTGGCCAGGAGCCCGGCCAGGGCCGCGACCCCGCCTGCGGTGGCGTGGCAGACGTCCACCTCGCGCAGGTCCTCGTACCAGTCGAGGGACAGCGGCCGCAGCAGCCGCTCCAGCGCGTCGACGAACTCCAGGAGGTCCGCCACCTGTACCCGCTGTACGGAGCGCCGCGCGCCGGGGGCCCGGCAGGCGGACTCCACGGCCCGCACGGCGGTCTCGGAGCGCAGAGCCGCGTACAGCCCGCCCTGGTCCCGGGCGAGTTCGGCGAGGCCGTAGAGCCCGGCGGCGAAGGCTTCGGCGTCGCCGGCGCAGATGCCGCGGACCAGCTCCCTGAAGACGTCGGCGAACCGCCGCCGCTCGCGCCGGGAGTAGCTGCGCCCGTCGTCGGCGGGGGCCCACAGCGGGGCGGTCCAGACGCGGGTGACGTGCTCGGGGAGCACGACCCGGCCGCGTTCCTCCTGCTCGGCGCTGCGGCTCAGCGCGTACAGCTCGAACTCGTGCTGCGGCAGCCCGCGCACGAGGCGGTCGCACCAGAGCCTGGCCTCTCCCGTCGCATACGGATAACCACCTTCGGTGAGAAGTCCGATCCGCACGAGTGGCACCCCCGATCTCCCGTCCAGGCGGCCGCCGTCGGTCCGGTGACCGCCGCGGGGAGAACTCAAGCGGATGTGCCGGTGGCGGGGGGGGCGGGGTGTGGGGGGGGGCGCGCGGGGGGGGGAGTGGAGTAGGATGTAGGGGAGCGGGGGGGGGGGGGGGGGGCGGCGGCGC
>NZ_JBEZVK010000015.1:0-31283 GCF_040636955.1 Streptomyces sp. NPDC032472 | reverse complement strand
GCGGGGCCGCCGGGGGGGGCGCGGGCCGGGGGGGGTCAAACCCCGCGGGGGGGGGGCGGGGGCCGGCCCTGCGCGCCCCCCCCCCCGCCACCGGAAGGGGTGAAGAGTCGTAACTTTCCCGTACGGTTCGCGTTCGAGCGCGCGAGCCGGGCCGTCGGCCCCGTTACACCAGCGCCTCCTGCCGGGCCGTGCGCCGCCTCGCCGCGAGCTGCGGGTCCAGGGCCGGTACGGCGGCCAGCAGCTGCCGGGTGTAGGCGTGCCGCGGCCGCTCGTACACCTCGTCCACCGGGCCCTCCTCCACCACCAGCCCGCCGCGCATGACGGCGACCCGGTCGCTGACCTGCCGGACCACCGCGAGGTCGTGCGCGATGAAGACCAGCGCGATCCCGAGCTCCCGCTGGAGCTCGGCCAGCAGGGCCGTGACTTGGGCCTGCGTGGTCACGTCGAGGGCGGAGACGGGTTCGTCGCAGACGATCAGCCGCGGTTGCGGCGCGAGCGCCCGGGCGATGCCGACGCGCTGGCGCTGGCCGCCGCTGAACTCGTGCGGGTAGCGGTCGTAGTGCGCGGCCTCCAGGCCGACCCGGACCAGCAGCTCCCCGACCCGGGCCCGGATCGCTGCCCCGTCACGCTCCCCCGCCGCGCGCAGCGGGTCGGCGATGGACTCGCCGACGGAGCGGCGCGGGTTGAGGGAGGACACGGGGTCCTGGAAGACCATCTGGACGCCCGGCACCACGCCTTGCGCCTCCCGGCCGTGGTGGCGGACCTGCCCCGAGCTGGGCTCCAGGAGGCCGACGAGCATCCGGCCGAGGGTGCTCTTGCCGCTGCCGGACTCGCCGACGATGCCGAGCGTCTCACCGGCGCGGACGGCGAGGGAGACCCCGCCGACGGCGGCGACGCGCCGCTTGCCGCGACCGAACTCCCGCCGCACGGAGAAGGCCTCGACGACGGGCGCTTCGGCGCTGCCGGCCCCGCCCCCGGCTCCGGCCCCGCCCCCGACTCCGGCTCCGGCTCCGACTCCGGCCACGGCTCCGGCTCCGGCCCCCGGCAGGCCCACGGCAGCGGCCGCCGCCCGCGGGGCGTCGATGCGGGGGACCGCGGACAGCAGCTCGCGGGTGTACGGGTGGTGCGGTGCGGCCAGGAGCCCGGCCGTCGGGCCCCGCTCCACCACGTGCCCGTCCCGCATGACGAGCAGCCCGTCCACGCTCTCGGCCGCGACCCCGACGTCGTGCGTGACCAGCAGCAGGGCGAGCCCGCGCTCCTCGCGCAGTCCGTGCAGCAGGTCGAGGACCTGGGCCTGGACGGTGACGTCGAGGGCGGTGGTCGGCTCGTCGGCGATCAGCAGCTGCGGCTCGCAGGCCAGGGCCATGGCGATGAGCGCGCGCTGGCGCATGCCGCCGCTGAACTCGTGCGGCCGGGCCCGCGAGCGGCGGGCCGCGTCGGGGATGCCGACCCGGTCCAGGACCTCGGCCGCCCGCTGCCGGGCGGCCCGCCGGGAGACGTCGGCGTGGACCCGGTACACCTCGGCGATCTGGTCGCCGACGGCCTGGTACGGGTCCAGGGAGCCGAGCGGGTCCTGGAAGACCATGGCGGCGGCCGCGCCGCGCAGGGCGCGCAGTTCGACCGGGCCGGCCGCGCCGACGTCGGTGCCGGCGACGCACACGGAGCCGCTCAGGCGGGCCCCGGTCCCGTGGTGCAGGCCCAGCAGGGCCGCGGCGACGGTGGACTTGCCGCTGCCGGACTCCCCGACGATGCCCAGGGCGGCCCCGGCCGCCAGGCTGAAGGAGACCCCGTCGACGGCCCGTACGTACTGCCCCGGTCCTCCCGGTCCCCCTGGTCTCTTCCCCGCTGCGCCGACCGGGAAGTCGACGGTGAGGCCGTCGACCTCCACCAGCGGTGGCTGCTTCGGCGCCTTCGTCCTGTTCGTCGCATTCGTCATACGAGGGCCACCCTCCGGTCCGCGAGGGCGTGGAGCAGGTCGCCGACGGCTCCGGCGACGACGACGGCGGTGCCGATGGCCAGGACGACGCCGACGACCACCGGCAGGTCCACGACCCGGACCCCGTCCATGAGCGTCTTGCCGAGCCCGGGGATCCCGAACAGGGACTCGGTGAGCACCGCGCCGCCGATCATGGTGCCGAAGTCGACGGCGCTCAGCGCGATCACCGGGGCGACGGCGCCGCGCAGCGCGTGCCGGGTCACGATGGCCCGCTCCGCGACCCCGTAGGCGCGGAAGGTGCGGATGTGGTCCTCGGCGAGGGTCTCCAGGGTGGCGCTGCGGGTGAGCCGGGCGTACTTGGCGCTCTCGAACAGGCCGAGCGTGACCCAGGGCAGCAGCAGGTTCCAGGCCCACTGCTCGGGGTCGTCGCCGAAGGCCACGTACGTCGGGAACGGCAGCCACTGCAGGTAGGCGCAGACGGCCATGAGCAGCAGCAGCCCGAGGATGAACACGGGCGTGCCGGTGCCGGCCAGGGTCAGCACGGTCAGGGCCCGCTCGGTGAGGCCGCCGCGCCGCAGGGCGGACAGCAGCCCGGTGCCGACGCCGACGGCGAGCCAGATGACGAGCGCGCCGAGGGCCAGCGACAGGGTGGCGGGCAGCCGGTCCAGCAGCAGCGCGGTGACCTGCTGGTCGGTCTGGTACGAGAAGCCCAGGCAGGGGGCGTTGCAGTGCAGGACTGTGCCGGCGCCGCCGGAGTACTCGCGTCCGGCGACGAGCCCCTGGAGGAAGTGCAGGTACTGCAGCGGGAGCGGGTCGTTCAGGCCGAGCTGCTCGCGGACCTGGGCGACCTGGACGGGGTTGCAGCGTTCCCCGCAGGCGAGCCGGGCGGGGTCGGCGGGGGCCGCGTAGAAGAGGAGGTAGACGGCGACGGACAGGGTGAGCAGCACCAGGAGCGCCCCGCCGGTCCGTTTGAGCACGAAGCGGGTCACGCCGAGCGCTCCTTTCGGGTGCCGACCCGCAGGCGCGAGCCCTCGCGCGGGTCGAGGGCGGTACGGACGGCGTCGCCCAGCACGGTGAAGGCGAGCACGGTGGTGAAGAGCAGCCCGGCGGGCAACAGGACGTAGGCGGGGTCGGCCCGGAACCAGGTCTGGGCGGTGGAGAGCATCTGCCCCCAGGACGGGGTGGGCGGCTTCACGCCGACGCCGAGGAAGGACAGCGAGGCCTCGGCCACCATGTTGGAGGGGATCTGGACGGCGGCGTACGTGATGACAGGCGCGGCCAGCGAGGGCAGCAGCTCGCGCCGGGCGATCCGCAGCGTCCCGTTGCCGGCGAGCCGGGCGGCCGCGACGAAGTCGAGCCCGCACAGGGCGAGGGTCTGGGCGCGCACCAGGCGGGCGACGCTGCCCCAGCCGACCAGGCCGATGACGAGGACCAGCAGCAGCGGCCGCGGGACGTCGGGCGGGACGACGGCGGTCAGGGCGATGCCGAGGACCAGCATGGGCAGGGCGATCAGCACGTCGGTGATCCGGCCGAGGACGGCGCCGGTGAAGCGGTTGCCGAGCCCGGCGGCGATGCCGGCGGCCAGCCCGACGAGGACCTGGACGGCGGTGGCGCCGAGGGCGACGAGCAGCGAGATCCGCGCCCCGTACAGGAGGCGGGTCAGCAGGTCGCGGCCGGTGCCGGGCTCGACGCCGAGCCAGTGGTCGGCGGAGATCCCGCCGGCGGGGCCGAGCGGGACGCCGCCGCGGGCGGAGTCGACGAGGTCGTCGTGGTAGGCGTTCGGGTCCTGGCCGGTGAGCTGGGCGGCCAGCGGCGCGGCGAGGGCGAGGAGGACGAGCAGGGCCAGGACGGCGGCGGCCGCGAGGGCGGAGGGCCGCCCGCGCAGCCGCCGGACCCGGCGCAGGGCGCCGGCGCCCTCACGAGCACCGGCACCGGCACCGGCACCGGCATCCGCACCGGCACCCGCCGCCCGACGTTCGGTCAGTGCGCTCACTTGACGGCGACCTGCGAGATGTCGAGGACGCCGGTCCAGTCGCTGATGACGACGTTCTTGACGTCCTTGCCGACGACCCGCTTGTAGACCGGGTGGAACAGCGGCACGTCCAGGGCCTGCTCGCCGATCTTCTTGTCGAGGGCGCCCCAGCGCTTGGCGGCCTCGCCGAGGTCGGTCAGCTTGGCGATCTCGTCGATCTCGGCGTTGACGGCCGGGTCGTCGAGCTGCGCGTGGTTGTAGTTGGTGCCGTTGGTGACGATCTGCCGGCCGTCGAAGATCGGGGCGAGGAAGGGGCCGCCGGAGGGCCAGTCGGCGCCCCAGCGGGAGAGGAAGAAGCCGGGGGTGTTCTTGGCGTCCCAGCGCCGTTCGTTGAAGGCGTTGTTCTCCAGGCCCTCCAGCTTGACGGTGATGCCCGCGGCGGCGAGCGCCTGCTGCACGGCGGTGGCGACCTCCGGGCTGGTCTGGCGGTTCTGGGCGGTGGAGTGGGTCAGGGTGATGGTGAGGCCGTCGCCGAACCCGGCCTCCTTCAGCAGCTCCTTGGCCTTGGCGGGGTCGCCGGACTTGCCGGCCGGGAAGTGGTCGTACGGGGTGAAGCCGAAGGCCTTCTGCTCGGGCAGGAAGGTGGTGGCGGGCTCGGCGAGCGCGGAGCCGCCGGCCGCGTTGACGACGCTGGTGCGGTTGACCGCGTACGAGATGGCCTGGCGCACCTTCGGGTTGTCGAAGGGGGCCACCTTCGGGTTGAAGGCGAGGTAGTTGGTGTAGCCGAAGTGGCCGGTGCCGACACGGGCCGCGAGCTGCTTGTCGGAGCCGATCCGGGCGAGTTCGGCCGGGCCGAGGTTGGTGTCGGTGGTGATGGCGGCCGCGTCGGGGCCGGAGCTGGTCGTCAGCCGCTGGTTGATGACCGCGGGGTCGAGGCCGGAGCGGACGTCGATCCGGTCCGGGTACGCCTTGCGCTGCCCGTCGGTGGCGCGGTCCCAGTGCGGGTTGCGCTCCAGGGTGAGGTGCTCGCCGTCGTTCTCGTTCTTGACGACCCTGTACGGGCCGGAGGAGACGGGGTGCTCCTCGTACGCGACGCCGGTGTCCTTGGCCTTGGGGACGGGGGCGAACTGCGTCTGGGTGGCGACGAAGGGGAAGTCACCCTCGGGCTTGCGGAGTTTGAAGACGATCGTCTTCGCGTCGGGCACGACGATCGAGTCGAGGCCCTTGCCGCCGTCCTTGTAGGGGCCCTGGTAGCTCTCGCCGCCCACCAGCCAGTCCCGCAGGTAGGGGGCGCCGCCGGACAGCTCGGCGGCGAAGGACCGCTCGATGCCGTACTTGATGTCGGCGGTGGTGATCGGGGTGCCGTCCTCGTACTGCAGCCCGTCCTTCAGCGTGTACGTCCACTCGGTGGCGTCGGCGTTGTGCCGGCCGGTGTCGGTGGCCAGGTCGGGCACGACCGCGGTGCCGGCGGCGCCCTCCTCGCGGTTGCGGGTGGTGAGCGTACGGAAGACCAGCGAGGGCACGTTGCCGCCGCCGGAGGTGTACAGGCGGGCGGGGTCGAAGTCGTTCTGCGGCTCGGAGTTGAGGACGGTCAGCGTGCCGCCCTGCTGCGGGGCGCCGCCCGCGGCGCCGGCCGAGCCGCCGTCGGAGCCGTCCGCGCCTGCGCCCTTGGGCCCGCACGCCGCGGCGCCCCCGGCCAGTACGAGGCTGACGGCGACGGCGGCGGCGCGGCGCGATATGTGGGACTGACGGGACATGGGAAGGGGACCTCTCGGCGTGGGTGAACTGCGGAAACGGGAGGGAGCAGCCACGCGAGGGGCGACGCCGGCCGGCACGGACACCCGATGACCGACGACCGGCATCAGGCAGCCGACATCCGGCATCAGGCGTCCGGCATCAGGCGTCCGGCGTCCGGCGTCCGGCGGAAATGAAGAAGCCGCACCTCGCGGGCACACGGGCCCGGGGCGCGGCGGAGGAGGAGCGTGGAGGTCGCGGCGCGTGCGGGCCCGGGCACCTCCGGGCCGTCGGGCGGCCCGGGGGCAGGGAGCGTCAGCGACAGAAGACGTCGGCCACGCTGTGCGCGGTCACGCCGAGCAGCGCCAGCTCAATGGCGGCGCTCGCGGCAGTGGCGTGACGGTGCGACATGCGGAGAACAATTACCGATCATCGAACGCATTGTCAACGACGGATTCCGCCGCATGCCGCCTTTCGCGCGTCAATTCCCCGGGAAAACCCACGGGTTGGGCTTGCACTGAATTCCGCCGATGTCGAGGGACTTCGTCTGCTGCTGCATGATCGGCGCGAGGGCGCCGGGGGTCTGGCAGTTCACGTGCCCGTTGCCGAGCCGGTGGCCGACCTCGTGGTTGATGAGCATCTGGCGGTACGCGAACATCTGGTCCGGGCCGTACGTCGGCGAACCCTGCGCCCAGCGGTACGCGTTGATCATCACGCGTTCGGTGGACGCGGAGTCGCAGGAGACGTTGTCGATGGTGGTGTCCAGGCCGGACTTGGCGCACCACACGCCGGTGGTCCCGGGGCTGGCCAGGGTGATGACGAAGTCGGCCTCACCGCCGGGCACCCGCTCGAAGGTCTTGGTGCCGCCGTGGCCCCAGCTGCGGTCGTCGTTGAGGGTGCGGTGGACGGCCTCGGCGAACAGCTGCGGATCCAGGCCGAGCCCCTGCTCGACGTCGACCCGGTAGCGGACCACCTTGCCCTTGCCGGGCGCGGCGGCCACCCCGGGCACGGTGTCGAAGACCCCGGGCCCCTTGAGCTTCTCGTCGATCGGGAGCTGCAGGGCCATCTTCTGCTCGTACGACTGCTCCGGCGCGGCCGCGGCCGGGGGCTGCGGGGTGGCGCGGCCGTCGGAGCGGGAGGCGGCGGACTGGCCGGGCAGGGCGCGGTCGGGGTGTTCGCCGGCGGCGCGCGGGGCGGCGTTCTTGCCGTCGGTCTCGGTGACGACCTGCCCGGCGACGACGACGGCGATGACGGTGGTGACGGCCGCCGCGGCCATCCCGGTGTACCTACGGACCTTCGAGCGACGGCCGGAGCCGGACTTCGCCGCGCCGGGCCCGTCGGCGGGCGCCTCGGCGGCCGACTCGCGGGGGCCGGGCACGCGGCGGCGGGCTCCGGTGGAGGTGAGGGGGTCGAGGTCGAGCGCGGGCGCCGGGGCGGAGGCGGCGGACGCGGCGGCGGCCGGCCCGGGCACGGGCACGGTGACCTGCGGAAACCCGACGGCGGGGGTGCCGAAGGCCGGGGTGTCGGTGTCGAGGACGGCCGCGGCGGCCGGGCGGGGGGCGCGCGGGACGCCGCGCCAGTCGCCGTACGCCGCGCCGGTGGCAGAGCCGGAGCCCCGGGCGCCGCCGGGTTCGCGCTGCTCGGGGTGGCCGCCGAGGCGCGCACCGGAACCGGGCGCGGCGGGCGGCGCGTACCCCTGGTGCGCGGCCGCGGCTTCGGCCCGCCGCCGCCCGCGCGGCCCGCCGTACATCGGGGCGCTCCCGTACGGCAGCGGCTCCTCCCGGCGCGGCGCGTCGTCGGAGGCCCGGTGCGCATCCCGGCGCGGGGCGGCTTCGGGCGCCTGGGCCGCCCCGTACGCCCCGGGCCTGTCCTGAGCCGCGGGCACCTCGTAGGCCGAGGGGCCGTCATGGACGGCGGGCTGCCCGTACACCGAGGGGCTGTCATGAACCGCGGACTCGTACCCCGACGGGTCGTCATGAGCCGTGGTCTGACGGGACGCAGACGGGCCGTCATGGCCCGTGGGGTTCCCGTACGCCGGGCGCGCATGACGGGCCGCGGGCTCCCCGTACGCCGGGGCGGCCTCGTACGGCGGGACGGCCTCGTACGCCAGGGGTTCTCCGTACGGCGGGTGGTACTCCTCGTACGCGGGGCGCTCCTCGTACGCGGGGCGCTCCCCGTACGCGGCGGCGGGCGCCTGCGGGGCGGGCTGCGGCGCCGGGTGGACGGGCGCGGAGGCAGGGCCGGGGGCAGGGGCAGGGCCCTTGCGGCTATGTCGTCCCACAGTCGTCAGCCTCTGCCGTCTTCGGTGTCCCGGTCGGTGTCCCGTGCGGTGTCGCGCAGCAGTTCTCCGAACGCGCCGGCGACCACCTCGGGGTACTCCATCATCGCCACGTGCCCGGCTTCGGGCAGGCTCAGCAGCCTCGAGCCCCGGAAGGCCGCGGCCGCCTTGCGCGCCATACGGTACGAGACGAGTTGGTCGCGGCCACCGTAGACCAGCAGGGTGGGGGCGAGCACGCGTTGCGCCTGGCTCCACAGTCCGTGTTGCCCGCCGAGGGTGTAGGCGTCGACGATCCCGCGGGTCGAGCGGGTCATCGCCTCCCAGAAATAGGGAAGGGCCGTGCGCCGCTCCATCTCCTCCACGGCGCCGGCGAGGTCCTCCGGTGTCACCCGGGAGGGGTCGCCGTAGCAGAGCTCCATCACCCCGCGGGTGCGCTGTTCGGCGGTCAGGCCGCGGGTGAGCCGGCCGAACAGGCCGACCATGCCGGGCACGGCGATCAGCGCGGTCGGCACGACCGCCCGCTGCACGCGCAGCTCCGGCAGCGCGGGCGAGACCAGCGTCAGGGTGCGCACCAGGTCGGGGCGGACGGCGGCGACGCGGGTGGTGACGGCGCCTCCGAGGGAGTTGCCGAACAGGTGGACGGGGCCGCGGCCGGCGGCGTCGAGGTGGCGGATGACCGCGCGGGCCATGGCCCGCACCGAGTAGTCCCGGTCGGCGGGCGGCGGGGACCAGCCGAAGCCGGGCAGGTCCACCGCCTCGCCGTCGACGCTGTCCTCAAGCTGCTTCATCAGGCTCGACCAGTTGGTCGAGGAGCCGCCGAGCCCGTGCACGTACAGCGCGGGCGGCAGCCCGGCCCGGGTTCCGGGACGGGCGCGCACGGCGAGTTCCAGGCCCGGCAGCAGGACGGTGCGCAGCTGCTCCCCCTCGGCCACCCGGGCGGTTCCCGCCCGTACGGAAGGCTCGGCGGCGGACCGCACACCCGGCAGCTCGGTCGAAGACATGGGGGCAATGTTACGAGACGATCACGTCCGGACTCTTGTGTTCGGCATCACAGGTCGGGCCGGAGTACACATAGCGGCGCAACCGCGTTCCTCCTAGGCTCATAGGTGGAGCAGGACCGCGAGGGGTGAGGGAAGAAGGGGAGCCAGATGAGTGTCGACCCCGCAGAGCCGGACACCTTCCGGGGCCGGATCCGGGAGGCCCTCGACGCCGAGGCGCCCGAAGCGGATGCGGCGGAGCAGCAGGCCGAGTTGCAGCCCGGCGACGACGACGACCGCGTCACCGGTGTGGACCGAGACGAGGCGACGGACGGGGACGCCGTCGAGCAGGCGCGGGTGGTGACCCTGGACGAGGACGAGTACCGCTGAGGGCGGCGGCCCGGGAGACTACCGTTTGGTAACCCCGCCGAGCACCGCTGACCAGCACATCCGGGTGGTCCGTACAGCGAGAAAACTCGGCTTGAACCCTACAGATTCGGTTACCGAAAAGTACGATGGCGGGCGCGGCGCAGAGCGCACTGTGTTCTTAGAGAAAGTGGGAGGCGGCGTGACAGCCATCGAGCAGACGGAGGCAGCGCGTCCCCGGGGCACGCGCCTGCCGCGCCGAGCCCGACGCAACCAGCTCCTGGGCGCGGCCCAGGAGGTGTTCGTCGCGCAGGGGTACCACGCGGCGGCGATGGACGACATCGCGGAACGGGCCGGGGTCAGCAAGCCGGTGCTGTACCAGCACTTCCCGGGCAAGCTCGACCTGTACCTGGCGCTGCTGGACCAGCACTGCGAGAACCTGCTGCAGTCGGTGCGCGGGGCGCTGGGGTCCACGACGGACAACAAGCTGCGCGTGGCCGCGACGATGGACGCCTACTTCGCGTACGTGGAGGACGAGGGCGGCGCGTTCCGGCTGGTCTTCGAGTCCGACCTGACCAACGAGCCGGCGGTGCGCGAGCGCGTCGACCGCGTCTCGCTGCAGTGCGCCGAGGCCATCTCCGACGTGATCGCCGAGGACACGGGCCTGTCGAAGGACGAGTCGATGCTGCTGGCCGTGGGCCTGGGCGGCGTCTCGCAGGTCGTGGCCCGGTACTGGCTGTCCAGCGAGAGCCCGGTGGCCCGCGACAAGGCGGTGGGGCTGCTGACCTCGCTGGCCTGGCGCGGCATCGCCGGCTTCCCGCTGCACGGCGCGGACGGGACCGGGGGCGGGCAGGCCTGAGCGGCGAAGCCGGCCGGAGCAGGGGGCAGGGGCCGCGGCCCGGTGTGGCCGGTGTTCGCTGCGAGCGTGCCCACACCGCCGCCTGCGCGTCCCCTCTCCGGGCTAATGTGGCCGGTGTACAGCGCGACTGATCGCGCACAACGACCGTCGGAGGGACAAAGCCGTGGAGGTCAAGATCGGCGTGCAGCACGCACCCCGGGAGATCGTGCTGGAGAGCGACTTGAGCGCCGATGAGCTCGAGAGCATCGTCTCCGCCGCGCTGACCGGTTCGGAGCCGCTGCTGAGCCTCACCGACACCAAGGGCCGCCGGGTCCTGGTGCCGTCCGACCGCCTGTCGTACGTCGACCTGGGCGAGCCGACCGCGCGCAAGGTCGGTTTCGGCGCGCTCTGAGGCATCGCGCGCCACCGCGCCGCGGCCCGCGCCGACGGCCGGAAGAACCGGGGGGAACGGCCCGGCGGATGTTCCGCCGGGCCGTTTCCCTTTCTTCCGCTTCGGGTAGGACGGCAGTGACTCGGTTCGCCCCCTGACCTGCGGGAGGCCCTCATGGTGCTGTTGGAAGCATTCGGCTCCGCCCTGCTGGGCCTGGCCCTGGCGGCCCTCGCCGCGCGCCTGCTCGCCCGGCGGCTGCCGTCCGCGCGGGTGGTGCTCCTCAGCGGGATGCTGGGCGCCCTCTTCGGTGCGTACCTCACGCAGTACGCGCTCGGCCCGGGGCACAACACCCTGACCGCGACGCTGGTCGGCTCGGTGCTGGTGGCGGCGGTGGTCCTGTCGCTGCTGCTGCGGCCGGGCACCGAGGGCCGCCGGCCGTCCCCGCGGGCGTCGTTTTCCCTCCCGTCGCGCGGCTGACCGGCCGCCGCCGGAGGAGGAGAAGGAGCCGCCCGAGCCCCCCGACCGCACCGAACCCCCGGAGAACTGAAGACACCCCGGCCCCGGAGCGCTGCTCGCGCGCCGGGGCCGGGGTGTGTCAGGGCGTCGGACCGTCGGACCTTCGGGCCCTCAGACCGTCAGGCCGCCGGCCCGTCGATCCGTCAGAAAACAGACCCGTCAGGCCGTCGGGTCCGTCGGTCCCTCGGACCGTCAGGACACAGCAGCGTCAGGCGGCGAGGCCCAGGGCCGCCATCCGCTTGGTGTGCGCCTTGGTGATCCGGGCGAACATCTCGCCGACGGCCGCCAGGTCGAAGCCGGCCGCCATCCCGTCCACGCCGCCGACCAGCATGGTGGACAGCGCGTCGCGCTCGGCGACCACGCGCTGGGCCTGCGAGAGCGCCTCGCCCATCAGGCGGCGCGCCCACAGCGCGAGCCGGCCGCCGCAGCGCGGGTCGGCCTCGATGGCGGCGCGGACCTTCTCCACGGCGAAGCCGCCGTGGCCGGTGTCGTCGAGGACGCCGACGACGAGGGCGCGGGTGTCGGCGTCGAGGTGCGTGGCGACCTCGCGGTAGAAGTCACTGGCGATGGAGTCGCCCACGTAGGCCTTGACCAGGCCCTCCAGCCAGTCCGACGGCGCGGTCTGGCGGTGGAAGTCGTCGACGCCCTTGGCGAAGGGCTCCATGGCGGCGGTGGGCTCGACGTCGATCGCCGCGAGCCGGTCACGCAGCCGCTCGAAGTGGTGGAACTCCGCGGAGGCCATCTTCGCGAGCTCGGCCTTGTCGTCGAGGGTGGGCGCGAGCTTGGCGTCCTCCGCGAGGCGTTCGAAGGCCGCGAGCTCGCCGTACGCGAGGGCGCCCAGCAGGTCCACGACGGCGGCCCGGTACTGCGGCGAGGCAGAGGCGGTCGCCCAGTCCTGGGCGGCGATCCCGCTCGCGTCGGCGGGGGCGCTGTCGTCGGCGGGCGAGGCGTTTTCAACGGTCGGCATGCACCGCACAATAGCCCGCCGGACCACGCTCGAGGTCACCACGTCACAGCGGTGTCCGTCCACCTAAACACGACGACCAGGTGAATTCACCCGACACGCCTGCGCGATTCCGGGGTACAGTGGTAAAGCGCCTGCCGGATACTCGGCGGGCCATCCGAATGAGGATGCCCGGTCGGTGGCCCGATCGGCTCCAACCCGACCGCCCTCGGCAGATGCGTACGTCCATGCGTCGCGTCCACGAGGGGCCCCCTCAGCGGCACAAGCGCTTGAGCGAAGGCCAGTGGTCCCGCGCAGCTTCGTACGTACGTCGCAGTACTGCAAGCCCGGCACGGTAGGACCCCCCTCTCGCCGCCTCACGCCGCGTCTCACAGAAGAGGCAGCACCCTGACTACGTTCCGAGAACTCGGGATCTTTCCCGAAACCGCCGAGGCCCTCGAAGCCGTCGGCATCGTGACCCCCTTCCCGATCCAGGAGATGACCCTTCCCGTCGCCCTCTCCGGCACGGACGTCATCGGCCAGGCGAAGACCGGAACCGGCAAGACGCTCGGTTTCGGCCTTCCGCTGCTGGAGCGGGTCGTCGTCCCCGCGGACGTCGAGGCCGGCCGGGCCACGCCCGAGCAGCTGTCCGACTCCCCGCAGGCCCTCGTCGTCGTCCCGACGCGCGAGCTGTGCACCCAGGTCACGAACGACCTGCTGACGGCGGGCAAGGTCCGCAACGTCCGCGTCCTCGCCATATACGGCGGCCGCGCGTACGAGCCCCAGGTCGAGGCGCTGAAGAAGGGCGTCGACGTGATCGTCGGCACCCCGGGCCGCCTGCTCGACCTGGCCGGCCAGCGCAAGCTCGACCTCTCCCGCGTCAAGGCCCTGGTCCTGGACGAGGCCGACGAGATGCTCGACCTGGGCTTCCTGCCCGACGTCGAGAAGATCATCAACCACCTGCCGGCCAAGCGGCAGACGATGCTGTTCTCAGCGACCATGCCGGGTGCGGTCATCGGCCTGGCCCGCCGGTACATGACCCAGCCGACGCACATCCGCGCCACTTCGCCCGACGGCGAGGGCGCGACCGTCGCCAACATCACGCAGCACGTCTACCGTGCGCACAACATGGACAAGCCGGAGCTCGTCTCCCGCATCCTCCAGGCCGAGGGCCGCGGACTGGCCATGATCTTCTGCCGCACCAAGCGCACGGCCGCCGACATCGCCGAGCAGCTGGAGCGCCGCGGCTTCGCCTCGGGCGCCGTCCACGGCGACCTGGGCCAGGGCGCGCGCGAGCAGGCGCTGCGCGCGTTCCGCAACGGCAAGGTCGACGTGCTGGTGTGCACCGACGTCGCCGCGCGCGGCATCGACGTCGACGGTGTGACGCACGTCATCAACTACCAGACGCCCGAGGACGAGAAGACCTTCCTGCACCGCGTGGGCCGCACCGGCCGCGCGGGCAACAAGGGCACCGCGATCACGTTGGTGGACTGGGACGACATCCCGCGCTGGCAGCTGATCAACAAGGCGCTGGAGCTGGACTTCCACGACCCGGTCGAGACGTACTCCACGTCCCCGCACCTGTTCGAGGAGCTGAACATCCCGGCCGGCACCAAGGGCATCCTGCCGCGCGCCGAGCGCGTGCGGGCGGGCCTGAAGGCCGAGGAGATCGAGGACCTGGGCGAGACCGGGGGCCGCGGCGGCCGTGGCGGCCGGGGTCCGGCCGCCTCCGCACAGCCCGCGGAGCGTCCCGCCCGCACCCCGCGCCAGCGCCGCCGTACGCGCGGTGGCGCCGAGGTGGAAGCCGGTTCCGTTCCCGCCGTCGAGACCGCCGATGCGGTGGTCCCGGCCGTCGCCGAGGCCCCCGAGGTCCCGGCCGCCGACGAGCCGCGCCGCCCGCGTCGCCGCCGCACCCGGGTGTCGGCCTCCGCTGCCGCCGCGGCCGCGGTGACCCCGGTCGCCGAGGCTCCCGCGTCCGAGGGCGCCACCGCCGTCAAGGTGGCCGAGGCCCGTGTCGTCGAGGCGCGCACCGCCGAGGCGCCGGTCGTCGAGGCGCCGGTCGCCGAGGCACCGGTCGCCGAGGCTCCCGTGGCGAAGGCTCCGGCCGCGCGCCGGGCCCGTACCCGCAAGCCCACGCAGACCTCGATCCTGGCCGCGGCCGCGGCCTCGCCCGTCGAGGCGGCGCCGGCGGTGCCGGCCGGGCCGGAGCCGGACTTCCAGATCGCCCCGCCGTCCGAGCCGGTCCGCGTCCGCCGTACGCGGGCCCCGCGCCAGGCAGCCCCGGCCGCCGCTGCCGCGGTGACCGCGGTGACCCCGGTCACCGAGGCGCCCGCCGCCGAGGAGGCTCCGGCGAAGGCCAAGCGCACCCGGACCCGCAAGGCCGTCGCGCCGGCGGCCGAGGCGGCCCCGGCCGCCGAGACGGTCGCCGCCGAGGAGGCTCCGGCGAAGCCGAAGCGCACCCGTACGCGCAAGACCGCCGCGGCTGCAGAGGCTCCGGTGGCCGAGGCCGCCGCGGCCGAGGAGGCCCCGGCGAAGCCCAAGCGCACCCGGACCCGCAAGGCCGTGGCGCCGGCCGCGGAGGCCTGAGCCCCGCCGTCGCCGTGAAGCGAGGCCCCGGTCCCCTTTCCCAGGGGCCGGGGCCTCGCTCCGTACGTGCCCCGCTGCGCCCCACCCGGTCTGGACAGTTTGCTACGGGCCGGTAACCTCGGGCCATGAGCAAGCCGCCCCGCCTGACGCTGCCCTCCCACGCCCGTGCGTACCGCCTCACGACCGCCCGCGGCGACTTCGCCGTGCACGAGGCCGGTGAGCCGCTGCGCGGCACGGCCCTGCTGGTCCCGGGTTTCACCGGCAGCAAGGAGGACTTCATCGGCCTCCTGGAGCCGCTGGCCGCCGCCGGGTACCGGGTCGTCGCCGTCGACGGGCGCGGCCAGCACGAGACCCCCGGTCCGCGCGAGGAGTCGGCGTACGCCCTGGAGGAGCTGGCGCTCGACGTGCTGGCGCAGGCGGCCGCGCTGGGCGACGGCAGCCCGGTCCACCTGGTCGGGCACTCGCTCGGCGGGCTGATCTCCCGGGCCGCGGTGCTGCGCGACCCGGCGCCGTTCGCGTCGCTGACCCTGATGAGCAGCGGGCCCGCCGCGATCTGCACCGCACAGCAGGAGCGGACCAAGCTGCTGGTCGCCGCCCTGGAGGCGATGCGGGAGGACATGCCGGGGATCTGGACGGCGATGCGCGCGCACGACCCCGAGGACGCGGTGCCGGACGGGCCCGAGCTGGCGGAGTTCCTGCGCGAGCGCTGGCTGGCCACCGTGCCCGAGCAGCTGATCGCCACGGGGCGGGTCCTGGTCTCCGAGCCGGACCGGGTGGACGAGCTGAGCGCGGTCGAGCTGCCGAAGCTGGTGCTCTCCGGCGAGGTCGACTACGCGTGGCCGGTCCCGGTGATGGACGACATGACACAGCGGCTCAAGGCGCGGCGGGTGATCGTACCGGGCGCCGAGCACTCCCCCAACGCGGAGAATCCGCAGGTCACGGCACGGGCGCTGGTCGAGTTCTGGGACTCCGCACGCACCTTGTAGTTAGCTAAAGAAAAAATTTCCTTAGCGTAGGGAATGTTTGCCTCATACACTTCGTTGGGAACAGTGCAAGGAGAACACTGACGAAGGGAGAAGCCGGTGCGCTTCGAGATTCTGCGCCTGGACGATGTCGACGGAACCGCCGTGGACAGCACCGTCGTGGACGCGGCCTCCGTCAACCGGATCGTGCAGAAGGCGGCCGCCATCGGCCAGCGCATCCTGATCCGACCGGCCGAGAGTGCGTCCTCCTGACACGCGGCACCACCACGACGTCGAACGCCCCCGCACCGGGTTCTCTCGGTGCGGGGGCGTTCGCGTGCCGCGGGGCGGGGCCGCAGGACGGCGCGGGCGTCAGGCCCCGCGCACCACCTGGAGCACGCCGTTGATGATCTGCTGGACGGCGATGGCGGAGAGCATCATGCCGGCGAGCCGCGTCACCAGGACGACGCCGCCGTCCTTGATGACCCGGATGATCACCAGCGAGTAGCGCATCGTGAGCCACAGGACCACGTGCATCGCGGCGATGGCGGTCCACACCGAGAGCTGCGCGCCGAACCCGTCCGCCTTCTGCACGGCCAGGATGACGGAGACGATCGCACCGGGACCGGCCAGCAGCGGCATGCCGAGCGGCACGAGGGCGACGTTGACGTCCTTGGTCTGCTTGGGCTCGTCGGTCTTGCCGGTGAGCAGGTCGAGCGCGATGAGCAGGAGCAGCAGGCCACCGGCGATCATCAGCGCCGGGACGGAGACGTGCAGGTAGTCCAGGATCTGCTGGCCGCAGATGCCGAAGACCGCGATGACGCCGAAGGCCACGCAGACGGCCTGCCAGGCCATCCGGCGCTGCACCTTGGCGGGCCGGCCGGAGGTCAGGGCGAGGAAGATCGGCGTGATCCCCGGAGGGTCCATAATCACAAAAAGCGTGAGAAATAGGGATCCGAAGACGGCGAAGTCGAACACAGTGATGCCTTGCATGGGGTGAGGGGTGCAACGAGGGAAAGGAAGAGGGGGCGCAGGGCGCGCACGTCGGCGTCCGTCCTCCCGGCGCGGGCGACCGGACAGGGGGCCTTACGCGCCCGCGGCTCCGCCGGCGCCCGGAACGGGGAAGGCGCCGAACGCGCGGCGCGTGATCTCGCCGTAGACCTCGGGGTCGGTCGTGTAGTCGCCGAGGCGGCAGGTCTTGCGGCTGCCGTGGTAGTCGCTGGAGCCGGTCGTGAGGAGTCCGAGCTCGCCGGCGAGTGCACGCAGCCGGTCGCGGGTGTCGGTGTCGTGCTCCATGTGGTCCACCTCGATCCCGTCCAGGCCGGCGGCCGCGAGCTCGGCTATCGCACTCTCGGGCACGCAGCGGCCGCGCTTGACGGCGGCGGGGTGCGCGAAGACGGTGACGCCGCCGGCGGCCTTGACCAGGCGGACGGCCTCGAACGGGTCGAGCTCGTGCTTCTCGGCGTACGCGCGGCCGCCGTCGGCGAGCCAGTCCGCGGTGAACGCGTCGGAGACGGTGGGCACGACGCCCAGTTCGACGAGCGCGGTGGCGATGTGCGGCCGGCCGACGGAGCCCCCGCCGGCGATCCGGGAGACCTGCTCCCAGGTGATGCCGACGCCCAGCGCCTGCAGCTTGCCGATCATGGTCTGCGCGCGGGGGGTCCGGTCGTCGCGCACGAGCTCGCGCTCGCGGGCGAGTTCGGGCTCCTCGGGGTCGAAGAGGTACGCGAGCAGGTGCATCGGGATGCCGTCGAGGCGGCAGGAGAGCTCCATGCCGGTGACGACGGTGAGCCCGGCCGGGGCCGCGGCGATGGCCTCGGCGTGTCCGGCGACGGTGTCGTGGTCGGTCAGCGCGACCACGTCGAGCCCGGCGGCGGCCGCGTGGCGGACCAGCTCGGCGGGGGTGTCGGTGCCGTCCGAGGCCGTGGAGTGGGCGTGCAGGTCGATGTGCACGGCCATGGCTCCAGGGGTCGCGGGTACGGGGGGACACCCCAGGATAACGCCCGGCCGCACCACCGGCCGACCGGCCCGGCAAACGGGGCGGGTCGGGGGCGGTCAGGGGCGGGTCGGGCGGGCGGGTGGTCAGGCGGTCGGGCGGCCCCGGACGGCTACGGGCCCAGGAGGCGGGGGCTCAGCGCGCCGCAGGGCATCATCTCGACCTCGGCACCCAGGTCCCGCATGTCCGTCAGGACCAGCTCGTCGTACAGCAGGAGGCCCGACTGCTCCGGCCAGGCGATCGCCCACAGCCAGATCCCCCGTGCCTCCCCGGCGAAGACGGCCCGGTCGTCCGGGACGCCCTTCAGGTGCCACAGCGGAGTGGGGCGGCCCGCCGCGACGACCTTGGTGTGGGGCGGGGACGACACGTCGATGTACGCACCGGGATCAAGCCCGTCGATCCCCGCGTACCGCGCGCCCAGCCCGACGCCCAGCTCCTCGGCGATCAGCAGCAGCTCCCCGACTCCGCCCAGCGGCCCGGGCCCCGAGCAGGCGACGGCCGTCGCCCGGCCCCCGCTGCGGTCGTCACCGGCAGCCGCCACCCCCGTGAAGAGCCATCCCAACGGCAGCGGCCACGGCATCCACACCGGCACCTGCGCCCGGTGGACCACCACCCCCAGGCCCTCGACGCTGGGCGGGATGACGGGCTGCAGCGGCTGCACCGCGCCGTGCACCGCGCACTGCCAGGAGTCGGAAAACAGACCGGGCGCCCTGACCCGGCCACCGCACTTCGGGCACGTTGGTTCGCCCCTCATAAGAAGCCACGCTCCTCCCCGCCCGGCGCGCCGTCAAGACACGATCACCCGTCCGGATGCCTCAGTCCAGCGTCACGGCCGTACGCAACGGGTCGCGCAGGTCGGTGCCGTGGGCGAGCCAGCGCTCCTGGAGCGCGGCCGCGCCGTGCACCCGCTTCCACGCCGCCTCGTTCGGCGTCATCGGCAGCAGCGGCAGGAACTGCACCGGGTCCATCGGCTCGTCCAGCTCCAGGTCCTCCACCAGCCCGCCCGGCTCGGCGACCAGCACGGAGGTGAACGGCGCCCCCTCCCACAGCGGCTCGCCCACGTCGAGGGAGGCGCCGGGGGCCACCACCAGCCCCTCCACCTGCGGCGACGCGGCCAGCACGGCGAGCGGGCGCAGCAGCCGGTCGGTGGGCGCGAGCCCCGCCCGCACCGTCAGCACCAGCTCGGCGCGCGGCCCGCGCACCGGATCGGCGACCACGGCGGTCGGGTCGGTCATCGGGTTCGCGGACATGCCGAGCGTCGCGTACCGCACGAGGTCGCCCTCGGTGAAGCGGAGCACCTCGATGCGGTCGGTGCCGAGGAACGTGACGGCGGCGCGGGCGTCGGGTTCGCCGAGCGCGCTGCGCAGCCGGGCTTCGACGAGAGCCAGAATTTCTGCCATGGGGCGAGCATAGAACTCGTATCAGGCGGGTAAAGGGCGGGTCTTGACCATCCGTCGGCTGATAGTGTTGACCGCTGGTCGGGGCCGCACGCAGAAGCGTTGTTTCGAGGCCCCGGCGACAGGAAGTCCCCCACGGGGGACCGGCCGGAGGAGGTGGGGACTGTCATGGACCGAAGTCGATCGTGCAGTACCAACCGCTCTTCCGCTCCCTGTGCGGGTGCGTCCCGCGCCGTTTGATCGTCCGATCAGCAGAAGAGCGACGGCAGAACGTCTTGTCCTCCCGTCCTGTTCCTTTCGCCCTGCCTTCCGGCCTGCCCGCCGGGGAGCCGAGCGGAGGGTCTCCCACCCGTGCGGTCCGCATCCGTGCGCGAGAAGGAGCCTGCCATGTCGATGCTGCCCTACCTGCGTGCCGCCGTACGTCCGGCCCTGCGCAAGTCCGCTGCCGTCCAGCCCGCCTACGACGCCACCCGCGACCCCTCGGCGAGCAGTGCCGTGGTCGACTGCGCCGTCTACCGCGACGGCCGGCGCGCCCTCGGTCCGTCGTGCCTGACGCCGCGTGAGGCGATCCGGCGCGTCCGCGAGGACGGCGGGTTCGCCTGGATCGGCCTGCACGAGCCGACCGAGGAGGAGTTCGCGGGGATCGCCGCCACCTTCGGCCTGCACCCGCTGGCCGTGGAGGACGCGGTGCACGCGCACCAGCGCCCCAAGCTGGAGCGCTACGACGACACCCTCTTCACGGTCTTCAAGACCATCCACTACGTGGAGCACGCCGAACTCACCGCCACCAGCGAGGTCGTGGAGACCGGCGAGGTGATGTGCTTCACCGGACCCGACTTCGTGATCACGGTCCGGCACGGCGGCCAGGGCTCCCTGCGGAGCCTGCGCCACCGCCTCCAGGACGACCCCGAGCTGCTGTCCAAGGGGCCCTCGGCGGTCCTGCACTCCCTCGCCGACCACGTCGTCGACGGGTACATCGCGGTCGCGGCGGCCGTGCAGGACGACATCGACGAGGTGGAGAACGCGGTCTTCGCCGCACCCGCCAAGGGCGTCGCCCGCGGCGGCGACGCGGGCCGCATCTACCAGCTCAAGCGCGAGGTGCTGGAGTTCAAGCGGGCCGTCGCCCCGCTGCTGCGGCCGATGGAGCTGCTCAGCGAGCGCCCGATGCGGCTGGTCGACCCCGACATCCAGAAGTACTTCCGCGACGTGGCCGACCACCTGGCGCGCGTCCACGAGCAGGTCGTCGGCTTCGACGAGCTGCTGAACTCCATCCTCCAGGCCAACCTCGCGCAGGCGACCGTCGCCCAGAACGAGGACATGCGCAAGATCACCTCCTGGGCGGCGATCATCGCCGTGCCGACCATGATCTGCGGGGTCTACGGGATGAACTTCGACCACATGCCCGAGCTCCACTGGAAGTACGGCTACCCGATGGTGATGGCCGCCATCGTCGGCTCCTGCTTCACCATCCACCGCGCACTGCGCCGCCACGGCTGGCTCTAGGGACGGCCCCCCGGGGCCCTGAAGGGGGCTGCGGCGCACCCCCTACTCTGGTGCGCATGACTCTCAGCACGCTCGACCTGGCCCTCGTCGAGGAGGCCACCAAGAAGTCCGGCCTGATCTGGGTCCGCGGCTCCGAGGGCGACCGCGCCCTGTGGCACGCCTGGGTGGACGGTGCGGCCCACGTGCTGGGCGACGGCCCCGGCGAGCAGCCGCTGCCCGGGCTGGCGGACGGCGCGGCCGCCGAGGTGACGGTGCGCAGCAAGGACAAGGGCGGCCGGCTGGTGGCCTGGACGGCGGCCGTACGGGAGCTCGCGCCGCACGGCGAGGCCTGGGAGGCGGCCGTGGCCGAGCTGAAGGGCAAGCGGCTGAACGCGCCCGACTCGGAGGAGATGACCGAGCGGTGGGCGCGCGAGTGCCGGCTGCTGCGGCTGGAGCCGGTCGCGGCGAGCACCGACCTGCCGGACGGCTCGCTGGCCGCGGTCCCGGTGGGCTCGCCGGCGGTCACCCGCCGGCCCGTCCCGGCGGGGCTGCCGAAGCTGCTGCTGAAGCGGAAGAAGGCGGCCCGCCAGGCCCCGTAGGCGGCCCGGGCCCGTAGGCCAGGCCCCGCCGGCGGCTACTTCGTCGGGTCGGAGCCCTGGCCCGTGCCCTTGCTGCCGCTGGGCGCCGGTGCGGGGCCGCCGCTCTGGTCCTTCGTCGTGGGCAGCTGGGAGCCGTAGTCGACGGTCTGGTCCTGCGCGGGCGCCTGCAGCGGGAACTGCTTGCCCCAGTCGGAGAGGTCGACCGCCCCCGCGCCGCCGGCCCGCTCCATCCGCAGCGGGTACGGGGTGCCCTCCAGGGAGACCGACAGCTTGCCGCCCTTGCCCTTGTCCCCCGCCGTGACCTGGACGGCGCGGGTGGTGCCGACCTTGGTGTACTCCTCGGTCTTGGCGAGCTTGCCGTCGAGGCCGAGCAGCCCGTCGAGCAGGACGTGCATGTCGGTGAAGCCGCGGAACTGCTTGTAGGTGGGGTCGCTGTCGGGGACCTTCACGTACTTGTCGCCGAGCTTGCCGGCCGAGTCGGACTTCCCCCAGAAGGCGGCGCTCGCCTTGAGGTAGAGCTGCTCGCCCACCCGCAGCAGCTGGAAGGTGTCCTCCTTGGACTTCACCTCGCCCGATCCGCCGTCCTTGCCCAGGCGGACGTCCAGCGCGTAGGTCTTGCCGCCGCTGACGAGGGTGCCCGACAGGTGCACCGAGGAGGCGGCGGCCGCCGCGGCCTTCGCCTTGCCCTCGATCTGCGCGGCGGACAGCTTGCCGACACCGTTGGTGCCCTCGTCGGGGTCAGCCCCGCATCCCGTGCCGGTGACGGCCAGGCCGGCGACCAGGACGCCGGCGAAGGCGGCCCGGCGCAGCCGTGCTGCGGGAAGGTGGGCGGTCACGGGCAGGTGCCTCTCGTCGTACGTCTTCGGGCAGCAGGCAGCGTACCCGCCCCCGTGCGGCGGCCCGCCCCCGCGGGGGCCCCGCACCCGCCGCGGCCCGCGCTGTCGGCGCCGTGCCCGGGCGGACCGCCCCACCAGGACGCCCGTGCCCCCCACCGGCTAGATTGAGGGTTCGCAGGAGTGGTGATCGAGGCTAGGAGGCGCTGGGATGGCCGCAGGCGCCCCGCGGATCTTCGTATCGCATCTGTCGGGTGTGCCCGTCTTCGACCCCAACGGCGACCAGGTGGGCCGTGTCCGGGACCTCGTCGCGATGCTCCGCGTCGGCGGCCGTCCGCCGCGGCTGCTGGGCCTGGTGGTCGAGGTGGTCAGCCGACGCCGGATCTTCCTTCCGATGACCCGGGTGACGGGTGTGGAGTCCGGACAGGTCATCACCACGGGCGTGGTGAACATGCGGCGCTTCGAGCAGCGCCCCACCGAGCGGCTGGTCCTGGGCGAACTGCTCGACCGGCGGGTGCGGCTGACCGCGACGGGCGAGGAGGTCACCGTCCTCGACGTGGCCATCCAGCAGCTGCCGGCCCGGCGCGACTGGGAAATCGACAAGATCTTCGTGCGCAAGGGCAAGGGGGGCGCGCTGCGCCGTCGCGGCGAGACCCTGACGGTGGAGTGGTCCGCGGTGACCGGCTTCTCGCTGGAGGAGGAGGGCCAGGGCGCGGAGAACCTGGTGGCGACCTTCGAGCAGATGCGCCCGGCCGACGTGGCGAACGTACTGCACCACCTGACGCCGAAGCGGCGCGCCGAGGTGGCCAGCGCCCTCGACGACGACCGGCTCGCGGACGTCCTGGAGGAGCTGCCCGAGGACGAGCAGGTGGAGATCCTCGGCAAGCTGAAGGAGGAGCGGGCCGCCGACGTCCTGGAGGCGATGGACCCCGACGATGCGGCCGACCTGCTGTCGGAGCTGCCGGAGGACGACAAGGAGCGGCTGCTGACGCTGATGCAGCCCGACGACGCGGCCGACGTGCGCCGCCTGCTGTCGTACGAGGAGAACACCGCGGGCGGTCTGATGACGACCGACCCGATCGTGCTGCGGCCCGACGCCACGGTCGCCGACGCGCTGGCCCGCGTACGGCAGGCGGACCTGTCGCCGGCGCTGGCCGCGCAGGTGTACGTGTGCCGGCCGCCGGACGAGACGCCGACCGGCAAGTACCTGGGCACGGTGCACTTCCAGCGGCTGCTGCGCGACCCGCCGTTCACGCTGGTCAGCTCGATCGTGGACACGGACCTGCCGCCGCTGCGCCCGGACGCCCCGCTGCCGGCGGTGACCAGCTACCTGGCCGCGTACAACCTGGTGGCCGTGCCGGTGGTCGACGAGGGCGGCGCCCTGCTGGGCGCGGTCACCGTGGACGACGTACTGGACCACCTGCTGCCGGACGACTGGCGCGAGACGGACTTCCACCACTCCGAGGAGGTCGTCCGTGGCCAGTGACCGGGGGCGCGAGCGCGAGCATGCCCGCGAGCGGCGCCGGGAGCAGATCCGGGAGCGGCGCGAGCAGGCGCGCGCCCAGGCGCGCGAGCAGGGCGGCCTCGTGGAGGCCTCGGAGCGGGTGGCCGAGCGGGCCGCGGAGCGGGCCGAGCGGGCCCGGGCCGGGCAGTCGACCGGGGCGAGCGCGCTGTCGCGCTCGCGGACCCGCCTGGACCAGCCGCGGGCGCCGCGGCGCTCGCTGCTGCCGGAGTACGACCCGGAGGCCTTCGGGCGGCTGTCGGAGCGGGTGGCGCGGTTCCTGGGCACGGGCCGGTTCATCGTCTATATGACGCTGGTCATCGTGGTGTGGGTGCTGTGGAACATCTTCGCGCCGGGCTCCTTGCGCTTCGACCGGTACCCGTTCATCTTCCTGACGCTGATGCTGTCGCTGCAGGCCTCGTACGCGGCCCCGCTGATCCTGCTCGCGCAGAACCGGCAGGACGACCGCGACCGCGTCAACCTGGAGCAGGACCGCAAGCAGAACGAGCGGTCCATCGCCGACACCGAGTACCTGACCCGGGAGATCGCGGCGCTGCGGATGGGCCTGGGCGAGGTCGCGACGCGCGACTGGATCCGCTCGGAGTTCCAGGACCTGATCAAGGAGATGGACGAGCGGCGCCTATTCCCGTCCGAGAGTGACGAAGGCGACCGTTAGCGGCCTTTCCTGCGGCAGGCTACCGAGCCGTACCATCGGGGGCATGGCTACCGACACAAGCTCCGCCGCCGTGCCCGAGCAGGACGCGATCCTGGACGCGCTGGCGACGGTGAACGACCCCGAGATCCACCGGCCGATCACCGAGCTCGGCATGGTCAAATCGGTGGAGATCGGCGACGGCGGCGCGGTCGCGGTCACGGTCTACCTGACGGTGTCGGGCTGCCCCATGCGCGAGACGATCACCAAGAACGTCTCCGAGGCCGTGGAGAAGGTTCCCGGCGTCACCTCCGTCGCCGTGTCCCTGGACGTGATGAGCGACGAGCAGCGCAAGGAGCTGGCGGCCTCGCTGCGCGGGGGCACCGCCGAGCGCGAGGTCCCGTTCGCCAAGCCCGGCTCGCTGACCCGCGTCTACGCGGTCGCCTCCGGCAAGGGCGGCGTCGGCAAGTCGTCGGTGACGGTCAACCTGGCCGCGGCGATGGCCGCGGACGGCCTCAAGGTCGGCGTCGTGGACGCCGACATCTACGGCCACAGCGTGCCGCGCATGCTGGGCGTGGACGGCAAGCCCACCCAGGTCGAGAACATGATCATGCCGCCGTCGGCGAACGGCGTGAAGGTCATCTCCATCGGCATGTTCACCCCGGGCAACGCGCCCGTGGTGTGGCGCGGCCCGATGCTCCACCGCGCGCTGCAGCAGTTCCTGGCGGACGTGTTCTGGGGCGACCTGGACGTGCTGCTCCTCGACCTGCCGCCGGGCACGGGCGACATCGCGATCTCGGTGGCCCAGCTGGTCCCGAACGCGGAGATCCTCGTCGTCACCACGCCGCAGCAGGCCGCGGCCGAGGTGGCCGAGCGGGCCGGCTCGATCGCCGTCCAGACCCACCAGAAGATCGTCGGCGTCGTCGAGAACATGTCCGGGCTGCCCTGCCCGCACTGCGACGAGATGGTCGACGTGTTCGGCACGGGCGGCGGCCAGAAGGTCGCCGACGGCCTCACCAAGACGGTCGGCGCGACCGTCCCGGTGCTCGGCTCCATCCCGATCGACGTGCGGCTGCGCGAGGGCGGCGACGAGGGCAAGCCGGTCGTCCTGTCCGACCCGGACTCCCCGGCCGGTGCGGCGCTGCGCACGATCGCGGGCAAGCTGGGCGGGCGCGCCCGCGGCCTGGCCGGCATGTCGCTGGGCATCACCCCGCGCAACAAGTTCTGACCCGGTTGTGGGCAATCGTTCCGCAGGGCGGAACGGGTGGGCACAACGAACGACGGCCGGCACCGGCCGCACAGCGCAAAGGGCACCGCGGCTCAGCGGTGCCCTTCCGCGTTCCCGGACCCCGCTACTCGTACGCCGTGAGGTCGCCGATCACCGAGAAGCCGAGCCCGTACGCGCTCATGCCGCGGCCGTAGGCGCCCAGGTGGACGCCGCCCGGGGCGGACCCGGCGAGCACCCAGCCGAACTCGGACTCGCGGTAGTGGAACGGGGTCGGCTCGCCGTCCACGGGGAGCGAGAGCGTCGACCAGTCGGGGCCGCCGAGGTCGTCGGCGAGCTCCCAGGCGGCCTCGGTCTGCTGCTCCAGCCAGTCGTCGCGCAGGCTGTGGTCCATCTGGCCGGGCCAGCTGTAGGCCAGCAGCCCGGAGCCGGCCAGCCAGGCCGCGGAGGAGACCGAGGTGGCCTCCAGGGTGCCCGTGCCGTCGCTGCTGCGGCGCAGCGGATTGCTCGCGACGGTGATGACCACCGCGAAGCGCTCCTTCTCGCCGGTGGCGATCTCGCCGCGCACGGACGGCTCGTCCCCGTGGCCGGTGGAACCGTGCTCGACGGTCCCGTCGGCGCCGGTGCCCACCTGCATCAGCCAGCGGGGGCCGGTGAAGGCCCCGTCCAGCCCGTACCAGGGGAAGTCGGCCCGCAGGAAGCTCTCGGCCGTCCGGCGGGCCGCCGGGACGGGGGCGGCGGCTTCCTGCGGCGGGGCGGGGGTCGTCTGCGCAGATGCGGCGGGTGCGGCAGGTGCGGCGGCGGGTGCAGTGGGTGCGGCGGGTGCGGCGGCTGGTGCCTCTGGTGCTTCGGCGGGCTGGGTGCCCACCCGGCTACTGCTCGTCGTCTCCATCGATGCGGCCTCTCGTTCCGTTGGGTCCGGAACGGCCCTCCCCCACACCTCGTCGGGGGGACCCCCACCTCGGGCGTCCTGTGTCCGGACTCATGGAGGATAGCCACCGGACACCGGATCACCGGGCAGGCTCGGGCTCAGGTGGCGTCGGCGTCGAACGGGGTGCGCTGCTCGGCGGCCGGAGCGGCGGGCTTCTTCAGCAGGTCGGGCCCGGCGGCGGAGGTGCCCGCGGCGGCCGGCTCGGTCTCGCGACTGTTGACCGCGTCGGTGACCTCGTTCAGCTCCTGGCGCAGGTCGAAGCTGCTGCGGATCTCCCGCAGGTCCTCGTTCTCGGCGAGCTGCTTGCGGATGAACGTCTTCGGGTTCAGGTCCTCGAACTCGAAGTCCTTGAAGTCCGGGCCCAGTTCGGAGCGGATGTCCTGCTTGGCGCTCTCGGAGAAGGCGCGGATCTTCCGGATGACGCCCATGACGTCCTGGATGACCTTGGGCAGCTTGTCCGGGCCGAAGACGAGGATGGCCAGCACCACGATGGTGACAAGCTCGAGTGCGCCTATGTCGTTGAACACCTTGCCGCTCCTCGGCTCTCTTCACTCCAGGCCACCACACACGGTACCCGGCGTTGTCACCGCTCCCCTACATCGGTACTGCTTCGGCCCGGTTTTCGGTGCTACTTCACCAGGTGTATCCCGTCAGGCCCCGTCCGCCGAGCCCAGGACCAGCTGCAGGGTGCGCTCCTGGCCGTCTCGGAGCACGGTCAGGGTCAGCGGGTCGCCGGGGCGGTACGAGCGGATCTTGATGATCAGCTCGTCGCCGCCGTGGACGCGCGTGCCGTCCACCTTGGTGATCACGTCGCCGCCCTTGACCCCGGCGCGGGCGGCCGGCCCGCCGGGGGTGACGGCGGGCTTGCCGCCCTCGCCCTTGGTGCCGACGCGGGCGCCGTCGCCGGTGTACTCCATGTCGAGGGTGACGCCGATGACGGGGTGGGTGGCGTGGCCCGTGCGGATCAGCTCCTCGGCGACGCGCTTGCCCTGGTTGACGGGGATGGCGAAGCCGAGGCCGATGCTGCCGCTCTGCTTCTCGGTGTCCGCCTTGTCGGCCCCGCGGATGGCGCTGTTGATGCCGATCACGCGGGCCTTGGCGTCGAGGAGCGGGCCGCCGGAGTTGCCGGGGTTGATGGGGGCGTCGGTCTGCAGGGCGTCGACGTAGCTGATGTCGCTGCCGTCGCCCTTGTCGCCGCCCGCGGTGATGGGGCGGCCGGTGGCGCTGATGATGCCGGCCGTGACGGTGTTGGAGAGGTCGAAGGGCGCGCCGATGGCCACCACCGGGTCGCCGACCTTCACGTTCTCGGAGTTGCCGAGGGCCAGCGGCTTCAGGCCCCGTACGCCGTCGACCCGGACGACGGCCAGGTCGTACCCGCTGTCCTGGCCGACCAGCTCGGCGGCGACGCTCTCGCCGGTGCTGAAGGTGACGGTGATGTCCTTGGCGCCGGCGACGACGTGGTGGTTGGTGAGGATGTGCCCCTGGGGGTCGAGGACGAAGCCGGTGCCGGTGCCCCCGCCCCCGCTGCCGCGCACGTGCAGGGTGACCACGCCGGGCAGTGCGGTGGCGGCGATGCCGGCCACGCTGTCGGGGGCCCGGTCCTTGCCCTCCACGGCCGCCTGGGGGAGTTCGAGCCGGGTGCTGCTGCTGCGCTCGGCGAGTACCCCGAGCCAGCCGCCGATCCCGCCGGCGAGCAGCGCGACCCCGACGCCGAGCACGACGACGTGCCGCAGCCGCACCACCCGCCCGCCGGCCGCCTTGCCCCGCTGCCCGTCGAGCTGCAGCGGCCCCACCGCCCCGGCACCCCATGGGTCGTACGCAGCCGGCACGGGCACGCCCTGCTCCGCGGCGGGCTCCGCCGCCCCGGGGTCGGCCGCTGCCACGGCGTCGGCCGCCGCGCCGCTCTCTGCGGCGGGCCCGTCGGGCCCCGCGGGGCCGGCTGCCGCGGCCGCGGCGGGATCAGCGGCCGGGTCGGCAGTGCCGGGCGCGACGGACTCCGCTGCGGCGGGAGCGTCTTCCGGTGCGGGGACAGCGGCGCCGGGGTCGGCTTCCGCCGCGGGCTCCGCGTCAGCGCGTGCTGCGGGGCCGCCGGGACCGGGCTCGGGAGCGGCGGCGGGCGCGTCCGCGGGGTGGGGGCGGCCCGGAGCCGGTTCGGAGTGGTGCTGGTCGGCCATGGGCGCTCCCCGGATACCTGTGGCACCGCAGGGCGGCGCATCTGCCGCCAGATTCAACCAGGTCGCGGCACGGCCGGGGCAGGCGCCCCCGCGGCCGCACGGCCCGGGCGGTGCGCCCGGGCCGTCCCTTCCCGATCCCCCAGCCCGGCCGGGCGGTGCCCCCGGAGCCCCACCGCCCGGCGGCGGCGCCGGTGGCGGGCATGCGCCTAGCGCAGCAGCGAGACCCGGTGCGGCGAGGGGGCCACGGTGGGCGCGGCCGGCGGCGTGGGCCCGGTCGGACGCGGGGCGACGGCGAATCCGGACCGGGGCTCCCGGTCGCGGACGACGGCGTCGGCCGCGGAGACCGCCGGGCCGGGCGCGATGGACGCTGGCGCGACGGACACCGCGGGTCCGGGCCGGGACGTCGGGAACTCGCCCCGCACGTTCGGCTCGACGGAGTCCAGCGGCAGCGAGCCGCCGAGCGCGATCGCGGCCAGCGACACCGCTCCGGCCGCCACGAACGCGAAGCGCCGCCGCGGCCGGCCGACCTCGTGGATGCGGAAGCCCTGCTGCGGAGGTTCGGGAGCGGCCTGGTACCCGAAGAGGTCGGCACCGGGCGGTCCCGAAGGCCCGTCGGGACCCCCGCCGGGCAACTGCTGGAGCCGCGCCAGCAGTCCGGCCGACAGCGGCGGCGGCGCGCTCTCCACGAACAGGGTCTTCAGCCGGCGCTGCGCATCGGCCTCGGCCTTGCACTTGGGGCACGTGGCCAGGTGTGCCAGGACCCGCTCGCGCGCGTCATGGCCCAGCTCCCCGTCGACGAGGGCGGCGAGACGGTCGCCGAGGTGCTGTTCGGCGGGGGACGGACTGACTCCGCTCACTCGGCTCCGCCCTCTCCCCCGGCGCCCGGGGCGCCCATCACGACCCCGGCCAGCGCCCGCTGCTCCGCGCGGGCCTCGGGCGAACGGTGCTTGAGCGCCTTGCGCAGGTGCGAGCGGCCCCGGTGGATCCGGCTGCGCACGGTGCCGAGCTTCACGCCGAGCGTGGCGGCGATCTCCTCGTACGACAGGCCCTCGATGTCGCACAGCACCACGGCCGCGCGGAACTCGGGCGCGAGCGTGTCCAGCGCCTGCTGCACGTCGGCGTCGAAGTGGGTGTCGTGCAGCACCTGCTGCGGGGACGGCTCACGGCTCGGCAGCCGCTCGGCGGCGTCCTCGGCGAGCGCGTCGAAGCGGATGCGCTGCTTGCGGCGGACCATGTCCAGGAAGAGGTTCGTGGTGATGCGGTGCAGCCAGCCCTCGAACGTGCCCGGCGTGTACGTGGACAGCGAGCGGAAGACGCGGACGAAGACCTCCTGCGTCAGGTCCTCGGCGTCGTGCTGATTGCCCGTCAGGCGGTAGGCGAGGCGGTAGACCCGGACGCTGTGCGTGCTGACGATCTCCTCCCATGAAGGAGGGGTCCACGCCTGGGAGCCCGCATCGGCGGCAAAGGTCGCGGTGGTTGCGGTCGCGGCGGTGTGGAAGCGGTCAGCGGTGTCGGTCACGGATTTCGGCTCACCCGCCGACCAGAAGAGACGCCTCAACACGCCTCGACGATCCACAGGCGCAGCCGCACCTCCCCTATCGGCTCTGGTGGTGTCCAGTGGAGTCCCTACCATAGCCACCCCTCCCGTCAGCTCTGGATAAGCGTTTTTGCCCTAACTTTGCACAGGTCGCTGCGGCGGCGCGGCGCCCGATCGGCTCTCCTCTCCAACGCCCGGTCCCATCTGCGGGTTCCCGACGTCAGCGGATACAGTCACCGTTGCGCCAACTATGGGGACAGGAGAGGGTCATTACCGGCAACCGGCAGACGAGCTGGGCGTTCGCCGACGCGTTTGTCGCCGAGGACGACGCTCTGCGGTGGGCCCGCGACCGGGCCAGGGAAGCGGGCCTGCGCGCCGTCTCCCCCGGCACCGGGGCCGCGCTGCGCCTGCTCGCCGCCACCGCCGACGCCAAGGCCGTCGCCGAGATCGGTACGGGGACCGGCGTCTCCGGCATCCACCTGCTGCACGGCATGCGGCCGGACGGGGTGCTGACCACCGTGGACCCCGAGGCCGACCGGCAGGCCTTCGCCCGCCAGGCCTTCCGTGCCGCCGGATTCGCCGGCAACCGCGCCCGCTTCATCCCCGGCCGGGCCCTGGACGTGCTCCCCCGGCTCGCCGACGGCGGGTACGACCTCGTCTTCTGCGACGGGGATCCCGCCGAGTCCCTCGACTACCTCGCCGAATCGTTGCGCCTGCTGCGTCCCGGGGGGCTGGTGTGCTTCGAGGGGGTCTTCGCCGACGGGCGGACGGTGGACTCCTCCGCCCAGGAGACCGAGGTCCTTCGCGTACGGGAGCTGCTGCGCGGCGTGCGCGAGAGCCCGGCCCTGGAGGCGGCCCTCCTCCCGGTGGGCGACGGCCTCCTCTGCGCCGTCCGGCGCTGACCCGGCCCGCCGCGCCTCGGCCCAGCCACGCGTTCACGGCGCCGACCGCCGCGAGTGCCTCGCCCGCTGTCGCAGCGGGGCCGGCCACCCCGGCTCCGCCGACACCCGAGCCCGGACCCCGGCAAACCCAGCCCCGCCGACCTTCGAAGCCGAACCCCGGCAAACCCAGCCCCGCCGACCTTCGAAGCCGAACCCCGGCAAACCCAGCCCCGCCGGCATTTGGGTCGCGGGGTTTGGGCGGCGCCCCAGAAGCCCGACCGGCTTCGCCGACACCTGAGCCGCAGGCCGGCCACCCCGGCTCCGCCGACGCCCCAACCCCGGCAGCCGGCAAACCCAGCCCCACCGACCTGCGAAGCCGAAGCCCGGCAAAACGAGCCCCGTCGGCGATTGAGGCGCGAGGCCTGGGGCGGCGCCCCAGCAACCCCGGCCCCATCCGCCTTCGCAGCCGGGCTCCGGCAAATCCAGCCCCGCCGGCGTTTGAGGCGCGGGTCCGGGCGGAGCCCGGTGCCCGGCGGAGCCGGGTTCCCTGGGGCTCCGCCCCACACCCCAGATCGG